>CALHBQ010000301.1 GCA_937930815.1 uncultured Saprospiraceae bacterium
ATGAATTCTCGATTCTCCGTTTAATCAAAAATTAAATATTTTTTTTTGGTAAAGTAGCCACGTAGTGGCGGCACTGTTTGTAGAAAAGATCAGAGCAAGCATAAGTTGAGGGGCGTTAGCCCTGGCACCGTTAAATTCAAAAAAACGGTGCCGCCCCACCGCGGCGGGGCTTAAAATCATAGATTATTATCACATAACTACAAACGGAATCGGAGCTACCGCCCCTCTTGGAGACAAATTTCAGGATACCTATCTCCTTTTTAATAGAAAAATTCAATATAAAAGTCAGATTCTTTTCTCCTTTCGTCGGCATATAGTACCTGTTTATAGAATATTCATGGCGAAAGAAGGTACTATGTGTTGCATAGTACTATAAGTTTTGCTATGTTTGTACTATCATTCGAAAGAAGACATGTTTTTTAAAAATGTTTGTTCTTAGGAAGCTACTCATAAATAACTTCACGACTTCAAAAAAATAGTGAAGGAAAATTGAATGACAACGAAATTTTTCAAGCTAATTTTTTGAATTGAGGAGTGAAGTTATTTATGTAGTAAAAAATCAAGTAGAGGAATCATCCGACAATTTTTCCTTCTATTTTAGAAACTGTTTGAGTTGTACGTATGCGGAACTTCAGTTCCGCCAATTGAAAAAAAGGCCAGCGGAACTGAAGTTCCGCATACACAAGACAAACAGTTTCTCTGAGAATAATTTTTAAACCAAATTTTAAAATGAAAATCGAAGATAAATTGGAAAATACAAAGGCTCAAATGCGCAAAGGAGTGTTGGAGTTTTGCATTCTCTCTATTATCTCTGAGGAGGAGGCTTATCCTTCAGATATTATCAAAAAACTGAAAAGCTCTCACCTTATAGTAGTGGAAGGAACACTTTACCCTATGCTTACGCGCCTCAAAAACGCAGGCCTATTGTCCTATAGTTGGAAAGAATCAACTTCGGGGCCGCCTCGCAAATACTTTAAGTTGACTGAAATCGGAACTTCTTTTTTGGGTTCTCTTCACAATACTTGGAACGAACTGGTCAACTCTGTAGCACAGACCACCAGCAAAACAAAACCGAAAAAACGCACTGTAAAAAAAGCGGCCGTCAAAGTCGCAGACGAAGAAGAATAATAACCAATTTTAAATAAAAGCAAGTTTTGAGTTGGCCCTAAAATTTTAGAACTTTCAACTCAAAACCTTCAACCTTAAAAACTTTTTTAAACTTATCAATAATGAAAAAAGTCTTGAATATAAACTTAGGAGGCTATCCATTCACCATCGATGAAGACGCTTATGCGACGCTGGATAATTATCTCCAGACCATCAACAGACACTTTAGTTACTCAGAAGGTCATGAGGAGATTGTAGGCGATATCGAAACTCGTATGGCAGAACTTTTTCAAGAAAATCTTTCTGGCGGAAGCCAAATCGTTTCCCTAAAAGAGGTACAAAAAGGTATCGCTACGATGGGAAAACCAGAAGACTTTGGAGCGGAGCCAATTGAAAACACAGCCCATTCAAAACACCAAACCGCTACTAAGTCTAAGTCGAACTATAAAACTGGCAAGCGATTATATAGAGATGTAAATGACGAAGTGATAGGAGGAGTAGCGTCAGGAATGACGGCATACTTCGGATTCCAAGACCCATTATGGATGAGAATCGCTTTGGTTGTTTCTGTAATAATCGGATTCGGATTTCCAGTCATCGCGTACATCATCTTATGGGTGATTTTGCCAAAAGCAGAAACCGCTGCTGACCGATTGGCGATGAGAGGAGAAACGGTAAACGCCACTAATATCGGGCGCGTCGTGGAGGAAGAATTAGATAAGTTCGGCAACAAAGTCGAAAAATGGGGAGACGAGGTAAACGCCAAATATGCGTCATCAAAAAAAAAAGCCTCGAAGGTAGCAAAGGGGCGGGCAGTTGGTTACGCCGCACCATTACGAAAGGGTTTCATATTTTAGGATCTATCGTAAAAGGGATTCTTCGCCTTATCGGCAAAATTGGGAAACCACTACTTTTCTTAATCGGGATACTGCTAATTGCAGCGCTGACTATGCTTATGATTAGCAGTATCGCCGGTTTCATAATGGGATACCCGTTTTTTGGATACCTGCTTCCTAACTCTCCATTTATCGCAGGTTTTGGTATCGCCAATGTTTTCACTGTCATCGCAGTTCCGTTGTTAGCGCTTATCTTTTTTATACTTCGTATTACTACGAAAAATAGAATAAGTAAGAAAATTATGTCAGGTGCATGGGTGCTTTGGGTCGTAGCATTAATAGGCGGCATGTTCTGTGTCTCTTACGTTTTCAGAGATTTCAATGCAGGTAAAGAAATCAAAAGAGACCTTTCTGCTGATTTTGAAAGTGACACCTTAGTTGTAAATTTTACAGACAATCCATATCAAGATGGAATATTGACCATTGGCCCAAATAAGGTTTTTGATGAAGAGATGATCAACTCAAATATCTCCTACAATATCCTCAAATCGAATTCTGGAAAATTTGAAATCGAACAACGTAATTACTCACGTGGTCGCACTTTGAGAGAGGCCAATACACTGGCTGAAACGATTGACATCGAACCTCAAATCAGCTACGGCTCTATTACGATTCCTTCTTTTTTTAGTATTAAAAAAGGAGAAAAATACAGAGGACAACACATTGGATTTACGATAAGAGTTCCAGAAGGAAAGCATATCAAAATCGGTGATAATCCAGAAGAAGAACATTGGCACCACGTGGACAGAGGCCAAATTGATTACAATCACGACTACGAAAGACCGTGGATGGAATTGGGTCAGGTTTGGAAAATGACGGATGGTGGATTGATGCTCCCTTCCTATCAAAAAAATCCGAACAACTTGTCTTACAAAAATTTCAATAAACTGAATATTTCAGGAAGTTTGAATGTTGTAATTGAAAAATCTAATACGTTCGAATTAGGATTGGCAGGAAGTGGCAAACTCAAAAGAAAGGTAGATATCGAACAAGTGGGTGAGCGATTGAATATTGATTTTGAAAATTATTACAGTCGTCGCGGTTCAAATCTAAGATTGTACATCAAATGCCCTGACCTAAAATCTCTAAACTTGACAGACACTGATGATGTTGAAATATCAGGTTTTGATTTTGATGATTTTGAATTGGCTGCCAGCGGCCGACAAGACATCAAAGGAGATTTCACCGCTAAAAATCTGGATGTAACATTGAATAACCGAACAGTGTTAGTTTTAAATGGTGCAGCCGATTATATGTATGTAAATTTGGATGACCACACCGATTTAGACGCCGAAGAATTTAAGGTCATAAAAGCAAAAATTGAGGGTGGTCATGGCAGACACGATCTCAGCTTAAATGTCAGAGATACATTCCTCTACGACCTGCACCCAAATTTAGAATATAAGTTAGAAGGTAAACCTTGGATTCAAAATCTTGATGACGTACAAGAGGAAGAGGTACTTACAGAGAATAATTAGGTTTGATTTAAGAATGGAATCTTTTATTTCGTCCGGCAAGCATTTATTCATAGTAATTGTTCGTCGGACGTTTTTTTGCCTTTTTGAAATTCTAAAACAATCTATTTAAATTTTCGTATTCAGGAAAAGAAAATACAATTGAAAACACCTGATTATGAAATTGAAACTAATACTTTTCTTCTCTTTTGCACAGACCTTTGTTTGGGGGCAATCATTTATGAAAGAAATGAAAATTCCAACCTCCGATTCAAGTTATCTGCACCCTATTATGACCAGTTTTGGAGTTTTGCAAAATGGAAATGATGATGAAGTATCTATTTGTATTCCTAATAATTTAAATGGCATTTTACTAATTGATATGTCATTAGATTCTTTGGAAGCCAATGCTTATCAAATCAGGTATGATTCATTCCAAAATTGGCAAATAAGTTATACACGGCATGAGGATTTTCATTTAATATATGCCGGTGTTGGTTCACTTCTTTTGTTCAATCATAAAACAAATCAAATTTGGGGAAAAAAGTATTTTCTGAATTATAATGATGCTGCAAAAGCTTATTTATCAAAATCAGAAAATATTTTTGCGTGCAAAGATATTTCTGGATTTGAGGATCCCAATTTTCTTCTTTCAAAATTAAAAATGGATGATGGTCAAGAGATTTGGACTCAAAATTTCAGGAGTTCTTCTACCGGTAAGGATTCTAATTACGATATACTGTTACTCGACGAGTTTTCAAATGAAGACATCGTACTTGCTTTTAAACAAGAAAAAAGTGGAATTATAAAACTTTCCAATGAAGGAGAAATCCTAAAACAAAGAATAATATCCAATGATTCTATAAATTTTTGGAATCAACATGGCTTCGATGATTTTGGGAATATTTATATGACTGGAAGAAGGTTCAACAAAGCTAATTCCGAAAATAAAACAGACGCTTTCATTGCTAAATTTGATTCCAATTTAAACCTAATTTGGGCTAAAAAATTCATTGCAGAACAGTTCAATTTTTGGAACATTGATATTGCAGTTTTCCCGAATGGAGATGTCGTTTTCGCGTATGTGACCTTAGGTGATTTTCCAGTAATTACTGGAAAATTAGACAAAGATGGTAATCTAATTTTTTACAATGGATATGGCTTGTTTACGCCTAAAGTTCAGGTAGGGAGCGATAGCTCTATCTATATTTTTAGTAGTAAAAAATATCTAATGAACGGAGAATCTGAGGAGGCCATAATTTTTGCAAAAACCAATCCTGATGGTTCGATAGATAGCTGCCCTCAATTCGATGCATGTCTTTCTGTTTTTGATTTGGACATTCCATTTACCGAGTGGGAATGGCAAAAAGATACCATTACAGCTTTTGAAGATATCAATCCTTCCTTTTGGCCCATTGAAGTAGAGATGGAAGATTACTGTGGTACGCCTACAGTTCCAACTCCTTTTTTTAAAACACCAGATACCATTTGTCAGAGTATCTGCATCTCGCCTGATAGCCTCAACAATAGCACAGCAAATGGAATAGAGTGGAATGTTTCAGGTACAAACACCCATTTTCAAAGTGATGATGAAACCTTCAACTTTTGTTTCAACGAACCCGGCACTTATCAAATAGAACAAGAAGTTTGGCTACTCGGTTGCTCCGAATTCCATACTCGCAACATCGTCGTCTTGCCTGATAGTTTGGGAGATTTGTTGGATGATGATCGATTGCTTTGTGAAGACTCGATAGCTGTTTTGATTCCAAATGGAGCAAGACCACTTCGACAATTTGAGTGGAATGATGGCAGTACTGATCCCACACTAAACATCTCACAATCAGGTAATTACGCTATCACCGCAACCGATGGCTTTTGTACTGAAAGTGATGAAGTCAATCTTACTTTTTTTAAAGAATGGCTGATTGGCGAAGCATTTGAAATACCAAAAGACACGACGGTTTGTAAAGATTTACTGCCGTTCACTTTTCAACCAACGAGCGATTATACTGCTGACTTTTTTGTAAACAGCAGTTCAACTACTCAGCAAGAGTTCAGTTTTTCAAAAGAAGGAAACTATCAAATATCGGTGAATATTGAGGGATGTGAAATCGACAAAAATCTCTACCTGACTATCGAACCTTGCGAAGTAGATATTTACATTCCGTCTTCGTTTAGTCCCAACAATGACGGCATCAATGATTTGCTCGAACCACTTGGCAAAAATTTCCTCGGTCAAAAAATGGAAGTCTATGACCGCTGGGGTGGTAAACTTTTTGAAACTAAAAAACCTCCTTTTGCTTGGGAT
>CALHBQ010000302.1 GCA_937930815.1 uncultured Saprospiraceae bacterium
AAGCCGTCGCCATCATGATCCACTAAACCAAGTCCTGGGTCTGTATTTGTCGTAAAGTCAATATTAATATCATCTCCAACCCACTCGTAATAACTGGAAGGAATCGTTACTCCTCCAACTATTACATTCGTTACATCAAGATTAGGTTTATCACATGTTTGAAATCCTAACTCTAAATCTGTGTAAGCATTTTGGTCTGTATTTGAATTAGGGTTGGTTAAAGTAATACTCACATTACCCGGCGTACCACAAATTTCAATTCCCGCTGCATCTAATGTCGCAGTTGCCGTTGCAGGCAAAGAACCCGTTGGTCGTATTTTAATAAATGAGGTTTGGCTGGTTGTTGCACAGTCCATCTCATCACATCCCCAGCTTGCTAAATAGTTAAATGGAATATCTGCTGATTCAGGACAATTATTCACTGTATAACAAACCTCCACTTCAACTACCTCATTGGTATTCATCCGATTATCAGCTGGGTTATTTAGCCCATTGGCTGGAAAGTAAGTCCCGTCAATATTGATTGAAGTTGTTTGTATTCCTGCGTCGTATAAAATATCACCACTTGGCACCGCCATGTTATTCACTTCAAGACTCGACAAAATCAAATCTCCTCCAAACAATTCTAAACCAACAATTTCAAACATAAAGCTGTCTAAATAAGAAGACAGACCATCTTGAGAAAGTGTAATCGTTTGACATGCTGGATCTCCTAAAACAGTGATAGTTGCCTCTGGTGGATCCAATGGAGAAAGCATATTCAATACAGCAATATGCACAGAGGAGTTAAATTCCTCGCTTGGAGTAAATGAACCCGAGCATTTATGCGCTACATTGAAAGTATCGAGATAAGTATATTTATAGTTGTAATCAAAAAATAGCATTTCTGATTTATCCACTTCACAATTAGATCTTACCCCAATATTTACGATAACTAAACTATCGCCTGTAATACCGTCCACCAAAAATGTTGGTCGATTTGGATCTGGGTCTGTTGCATTGATTGAGGTTCCACCCAATTGCGCAAATGACCAACCAGCGTATTCAATACCGTCTGGAAAGTCGATTTCAAATTCGAATCCTTTGATATCTCCAGGATCTCCAGTAAAAATGATCATGGATAATGTATCCGCTGCTCCACAAACATTCAAATCATCAATTTGAGGGTAGCCAGCTACGTTTCTCAAATCAATAAATTCTACATCAGGACATTCATCCATCATCATGGCTGACATTTCAATCCCAGACATAGATTCTCCTAAAATTTCCTTTTTATAAAACCGAATTTCTTCGATTGTTTTTGGATAGAAAACTTCTTCCTCTGCTCCTAAAAGCAAATTTTTAAGTTCTTCAAAAATTCCAGAAATAGACAAAGAAACATTCAATCCAGCACTTGGATTTGAAAAAGCAGAATTACTTTTGTTGTCTACTACTACATCAGAAAGTTTCACTGATTCTGAGGTATCAATAAAACGCTGTTCAATTATAGTAAGTGATGATTCGGATAAAATAGTTTTCTGAAATGAAAAACTTAGGTTGAATAATAAAATCCCAAGAATTACACTTCCCAAGAGAATTTTCAAGAGAGGTTGCATACCAATATTTTTTAAAACAAAAAAGTAATAAGGCATATCGAGACCGATATGCTTACAATGAAGGGGGGAGAAAAAAATAGTTGAGTATTAGAAGAAAGGAATTGGAGGATACCAAAAAACTCTCTTTAGTTTATTGTTTCAAGTCACAAAATGCCAAAATCATACCAAACAAAATAAATACAAATCCTGACTATTCAGAACTAATCAATATTTAACGGTAAACAAACTTGCTCACATTCTATTCCGATCAGATAATCTTCAATTTCGCCACTCGTTGAGCGTCCATACGGTGTTAGATCGTTTTCATGACTGATTCGTATTCTTACCCCAACTAATTGAGATTGAACAGCAGTCGGTGGAATTGTTATCGTCAACATTGATGGAAGACCTGTCTCGTCGTCTCCTGCAAAAACTGATTCATTCGCATCACTGAAATCACCATCGCCATTCCAATCAATCCATAGAGCTACAAAGGCCGTATCAGTTGTTGTATTTATTGTTGAAAGGGGCAATTCAAAAGTACCTCCTGGAGTTAAATTTAATGTTGGAAAGATAAATAATCCATTTTCATCAGCGCCGTCACCTAAGGCATTTCCAGATGGTTGCCCATCTAATTCTCCATCAATAGAAGTTCCTAAACTTAGCCCTGGAATAATATAATGATGGGGTCCATTATTGGCTTTTGTGGTTTGGTAGTTATTGGTTGCGGTCATTGCATTCGGATCTGGCAAATCACCCCAATCACATTCCATTACTTCTACAAAAACTGTATCCATAGTTGAGCAACCTAATGAGTCTATTTCCTCGACAACGTACTCGGTACTCGTCAATGGATAGGCATTAGTCATTGGACAGTTAGAGCAAGTCATATCTGTATTTGGAGACCAATTATAGATGCTATTTGCCTTTCCTGTTGCTGCCAATTGAATTGTATCTCCCTGACAAATAATCGTATCAGAAATAGCAGCCACAACTGCTGGCGTAAACTCAAATACATCCATTGTAAAGTACAACGAATCACAAACACAATAGAACTCATCAGAGACCACTCCGACGATTCCATCATTCAAATTACAGTTAGAAAAGTCAAAACCTGCATTGAAAGGAACAGTACCTCCTGCCGCAATCGGACCTGTGAATAAAACCGAATCAAGCGCATTTCCGGAAGGAAAACCAAATGGATCGGCGCAGTAGAAAATAATTTTCAAACTATCACCTGCTGTCAAATCTTGATTTGAAATCGTCAACTCCCCTTCCTGAATATTGACATAGGATGAATCAGGGCATAAAATTGCTCTATAATTCGTAACTGAAGGGGAAGGTTTATCAATCGATAAATTTTCGAAAATAGAACCTGTGATGACCTCCGTGTTGGTACAAGTGGAATCCATTCCACACATCAAACCCGCTATCAATGCAACGGATGAAAGTTCTAATTCTTGATCACCGCACAACATATCGAGATTGGACTCAATATCGAAATCAATATTGAAAGTTGCATTCGTCAAACCAGAAGGGTATGAGAACACAATTACTTCACTTCCAAGTTCGGTTCGAGTGCCTTCGTAAATTGGGCAGTCAGTACTATTGCAATTGAAATTTCCATCAAAGACCACGCCTTCCGGCAAAATAACGTAGAGGGAATCTTCCGTGCCTGTTGTACCTCCAGAAAGGAGAATGTCTAATTCTACATTTTTACTTTGATTACAATTTGTAAATTCTCCATCAGGAGTAAAAGTTGTTGATATTGAAGTGTTGTATGGCAGCGTTGCACCAGTCAATTTATAATTTGAACTACGAACAACCTCTCCATAACCACCTGCTCTTTCTCCACATAATTCGTTTGCAAAAACTCTTAATCGCAATGGACGACCACTGGTCAAATCACAAGTTGATTTCATTTTCCAACGAAGGATGAATTCGTTCATCATTGGATCTTGACCAGCGCCTAAAAGTCCCTGATCCTTGAAATTAGTAGAGTCAATATCTTCTAAGTAAATCCTAAAATTATTTGTTCCAGCGTCACTGGCATTTGCAAAAACAGTATCCGCTCCTATATCCCATACACGTGGCATATTCAAACCATCCACACCTTCTACTTCTATCGTTCCCGAACCAGGAATGTAAGTCAATCCATCACCTGCATTTGGGATTAATGCCCTAAAATTAATATCATAAATCGACGCTGCGTCAGCGCTAATGAATCGCACTTCGACTGGAAATTCTTCACACATATTAATTTCAGTGCTTCCGTAATTTCCTGTGTCAGGGTCAAGTGGATCTATTGGTGTATTCTGAATCGGCGTGATAGTCGCAGAAACGGTTGCGTCGAGGGCATTGACCTCTATTCTTACTGTTTCCATACAAATTTGCGCCTCGTCTATGTCCAACGGATATTTGGCACACGACCAACCAAAATCAACATCTAAAAACTCATTTGTACAACTTTCATAAAGTGTATAAATACGAATGGTTTTACAAGTAGCTCCTTGCAAATCGCCCAATTCGACCAAGGTATTTCCACCTCCAAAATCAGAAGTTGTAATTGGCAATTCCGCACCAGTTGAAATATCAACGACGCTAATGATTGTTAAACCAGCAGCCATATCATTGATATTGAGCCAACTATAATCGACTCCTAAGGAAGCAGATGTATTACATGCTTGAACATCCCAGAAAACAGTATCGCTGGTACCTTGCACAATTTGATTGAGCGGCGTTAAGGTAAAAGTCGGAGCAACATATGTTTTTAGTTGACTACTTGGAGCATAAGTGCTGTTTACTTGATGATTAACCGTATCTGCATACAGATACTCTGTCCAATATCCCGTCGAAGGGAAGAAATAATTCTCTCCGTTCTCAACCAAGCAATTCGCATTTACAAATACCTGTGGACGAGGATAATTAGTCCCTCGAGTATCATCAATTACATAATCAGGGTTTGGGTAAACTACTAAATCTCCAGCTGCATTATAATAATATGAAAAACTGCCATTAATCCCCGCAGTTGTTACAGTTCCATTAAATTCGAATTCATCAGGAATTTGATAGACTACCGAGTCAATTTGATAGACTGGTCTATATTCATTAGGAAAAGGATCGCTGGTAGCAGAACCAATTGCCCAAAGCGGTTGTACTGTAATATCCTGACAGCCCCTCGCAATAACTTGATCCGTTGCACCAAATCTGATACCTGGATATTCATGATACATGATTCCACCATAACTGTCGCAAGAGATTTCATCCCCCATGTCATCATAATAGAAATGAGTTCCCCTCATCATGATGTCCTGAATGTTTTGTTCAGGGAAATTATTTTTTAATAAAAATTGAAGTTTTAAGTTAAGTGAATCTCGATCATAGGTGCCAGCGCCTCCACTTCCTTCTCCCAATTCATAATCAGGATCGACCATCGCCAAATAGGCAGACAAATCAAAGAGCGCTTCATAAGTACCCCCTCCGAGGTTATTGACAACAGGTGTAACTGTGATTGGGAAAGTATGGTAATTGCTACCATAAGCACCATCTAAATCATAAATCGTTACTTCTCCTCCCACAAATTCTATTACATCATTTCCAGACTCAGGTGTGTATTCTAATCTAAAATGAACGTTGTCTGTATCATCACCTCCAATGACTCCTGGGGTGCAGATTTCAAAAGTATCAAATGGTAATAACCAATCGAGCGCATGGGTGCCATCTGTCAAGTCCACCATAGCCGTTCTCGTATTATCAGTATATCCAGCTGTAATTCTTCGTGGTTCAAATGATTTGGTAGAAATACCAAAATCACAGCCAGGACAGTGAGGAATGATTTCGATCATTCCGCAATGAATATCATCTTCGTAGCAATCACTACATTTATATGTTGTTTGAAATGGGATCATGAGCGGACTCATATTATCCCATTCAGCACAATCGAATTGTAAATTGAAGTCAAATTGATTACCTGCTACATTGGTTCTATTGATCGTATAAAAGACTGAATCACCTGCTGCATTAGCTGTAATAACTGGGTTATAACTTGCCGGCAAGCTGGCATTGTTATTATACAATGAAACCCCCGGAGGCAATTCTAAAGCAACCGTAAATTCCACATTTGGATTGGTACTATTGGTAGCGCTTATTCCTTCACAATTAATTCTACTTCCCAAATTTCTAAAATAAGGTCGAACCCATACTTGAAAAGTATCTTGATCATTTACATCGGAAGGTCCAGCAAAAGTTGTTGGGACAATGTATTCTCTTAACAAAGAGCCATAATGCAAATCCCTTCTCAAAGGTGTTCTGTCTTCTCCACATTGATTTTTATGATTGACATCAAAATAGTGATGTTCCCATTCGATTCCTGGTCTTCTGCCCACTCCACAAGCTATATCCAAAGGATCCAACATTAAGTCAAAACAAACTTCAATATAACTTCCACCAGCCAAATCATCGTAAAAACCATCCATGTCCAAATCTTCCAAACCGCCCGGTCCATCTACATCTGTCGTATAAAAATCAAAAGCGATGTAGGGTGTATTGGCGTTTCCAGAAGGAACCATATCCAATACGACCATAGAGTCGTTTATGGTAAAATTGGACCATTGACGATAAGTGGATGTTCGAAGGGTATTTGCGGAAGGTGTTGCGATAGGCGTTGTATTTGCACCTACTCCATGAATTGCATTCAAATCCATCGCAAAATCTTCAGGATCCACAGCACTATTGGTCAGGGTCACACATTGCCGAACAGTTTGACAAATTTCAGGAGTTGGATTTCGGGTTATAGAAACACTTATTTGAGGAACTCCATTGGCAATACTTACCGAGGTAGAACTCATGCCTGATGGAGCACATTCTGTGTTTTCGTCTTCTCCGTAGTACCCATGAATTTGAGAAGGCAATGAATTGGAAACATTACAACCAAGCGGTGTTACTTCATAGCATAATTGAAAAAATTCATCTTTTTCAAAAATCAGATCGCTATCACCGCTTGTTCCTCCAGTTCCATCAATAAAAGGAATCAAAGAATCATCAAAATGAATTCTAACTCCACCTGGACCAGAAGTAATATTTGCAGCTGGAATTGGATTCCCATTGATTTGAAAATCACTCAAGGCAATTTCTCCAATAGCAAAAGAATCGGAAACCCAAAATTCATTGAGTCCACCAAAACTACCATTCGTTACATTAAAACATCGAGTGGTAGATTCTCCCACACCAACCAATTGGCTGGGCGTATGGCTTATCGCACCGATAATTACATTTCCATAAATTACATCATATTCAGCAGCATAGGGATTGCCACTGTTATTTGAATAATTAACTTCTGAACCGTTAGAAAATAATCGTAGAACATCTTCAAATGTATTTCCAGCAATTTTATGATCTCTTGCTTCGCATTCAGCTTTTCGCAAAAATTCAATAGTTACTACCTCCCCTGGCGCCAATGTATCGATAGAAAAAACTGCTGGGGAAGCCCCCGAAGCAGAAACCTCCGTTATCACTCCCGAACCACTTGTGGTGTAACTAAACCCACCTGCTTCATAAACGACACCAACACCCAAGTCTACATTGAGCATCATATTGTTTAAACCAACCGCGTCATTTGTGAATTGAAAAGAGGCGCTTGAACTACCATTGTAAACCTCCAATGCGCTTGCGCTACCTGCTGGATTAGCTGGGCCCCAAGTAATAGATTGGCCAAATGAAACCATCGGTATCATTATCAACCAACATAATCCCAATAAACATGAGAAATATTTTTGCATACCAATTGTATTCTAACGAAATATTTGAATTCGGGCTAAGGTCGAGTCATATGGAAGGGGGAAGAGTGGCGTTCAACAGATACAATAATCTAAAACTTTGCCAAAGCGGTCAAAACCCATTAATTTAAAAGAAACTATCAATAAATTTCGTTTATTGATTGAAGCTAATTTGAAAAAGATTCAGCTTTTTAAGAATTTTACGAACGAAAACAAACCATTGGCTAAAAATGTTAGTCATTTAAATATCAACTTATTTTGAGCGGTTCTAATAAAAACCAGTCACATGAATATTAAGAATATCGTTTTTTTGATGCTCCCTTTTTTATTTTTTAGCCAATCTATAATTGGTCAAACCACAGGTGAAGATTTGGTACAATTCACTGGAATTATTCTGGATGGTACAGACGAGGAGCTATTGCCGCTTCCCTATGCCAATATTTTGGTAACCGATCACAATCGAGGAACTTACTCTGATTTTAATGGATTCTTTTCGATTGTAGTTGAAAAAGGAGATAAAGTAGAATTTTCGGCAATAGGGTATCGAACTATTCAATTTCAGATTCCTGACACATTGACGGACAACCGATATTCAATGGTACAATTGATGACACAAGACACCATCAATCTACCAGAAACGGTCGTATTTCCTTGGCCAAGTCGCGATCATTTCAAATTGGAATTTTTGGCTATGGATGTTACCACTGAAATGCAAGATCGTGCGGTTAAAAACTTAGCCAACGAAACACTTCGAAAAATGAGAAGTGAAGTAGCTGCCGACGGAAACGAAAATGCAGATTACTACTTGCGCCAACAATCAAGAAATTATTATCACATTGGTCAAACTCCTCCAATGAATATTTTTAGTCCACTGGCGTGGAAACAATTCTTCGATGCATGGCAACGAGGAGATTATAAAAAGAAGCGGAAAGAAGATAGAGATTATTAGTAGAAGCGAAATTTATTTCGCTTAAAACAAACAATGGCGGCTGAAGTAAATTCAGCCGCCATTTTCATAAATATTCAATTCAGCAGTTTATGATGAAAACTGAACCAGTTTCGCAAACTCCTTCACTCTATTATCAATGTCTTCTTTAGAAAGTGGCTTAATCGCCTCTGTTCCAAATTTTCCAACACAGAATGATGCCATTGCAGAACCGTAAATCATCGCACGTTTCATATTAGCAAAAGAAACTCTGCCTGCTTGAGACATATAACCCATAAATCCACCTGCAAAAGTATCGCCAGCACCAGTTGGGTCATAAACTGTTTCCAATGGCAATGCCGGAGCGTAGAACATTTCATCTTTATAAAAAAGTAAAGCACCGTGCTCTCCTTTTTTGATAACTAAAAATTTTGGTCCCATTGTGAAAATTTTCTTCGCAGCAGCAACCAATGAATATTCACCAGACAATTGTCTCGCTTCTTCATCATTAATCGTCAAGACGTCCACTTTTTTGACAACGGCTTTCAATTCGTCCATTGCAATATCCATCCAAAAGTTCATGGTATCCATTGCTACCAATTTCGGACGTTTTTTCATTTGTTTTAAAACGCGCATCTGAACCGCCGGTGTCAAATTACCAAGCATCAAATATTCTGCGGTCTTATAAGACTCTGGTAATACTGGATCAAAATCAGCCAACACATTCAAGTCAGTCACCAAAGTATCACGTTTGTTCATGTTGTCATGATACTTTCCTGACCAAAAGAAAGATTTTTCTCCTTTTTTGATTTGAAGGCCTTCAAGGTCTACTCCTCTTTTTTTCAAATCATCCATATCTTCTTGAGGAAAATCATCCCCTACAACCGATACGATTTTTACATCTTTATTAAAATAAGAGGCGGCAATACTGATATATGTTGCTGCTCCACCTACAATTTTATCCACCTTTCCGAAAGGTGTTTCAATAGCATCAAAAGCTACTGTTCCTACTGTCAATAAGCTCATTAAAAATTTTTTTAAAATTAAGGCCACAAAGATTGCAATATTATTTTGATTCAATTACTTTTGCGCCGCTCTTTTAAATAAGAGATACTTTTTTAAAGTTTTTTGAAACTTTCGTTGAAATGTCAGCGTTACAATCAAACTTGAAAATAGTACGCTTCCTTAGCTCAGCTGGTTAGAGCATCTGACTGTTAATCAGAGGGTCCAAGGTTCGAGTCCTTGAGGAAGCGCAAAAATTAAGCCCGGCATAACTGCTGGGCTTTTTTTGTTTTATAATCTTCCTATCTTTTCGCGGAGCACCGCTCCGCGTTACTTTTTTTTACATACCTTTGCATCGCTTTGGTTCCCGATTTATGAAAAATCGGGATGAAAAGGGAATCAGGTGTAATTCCTGGACAGTCCCCGCTGCTGTAAGCTTCGTTAAATTTTTTCAACAAAATGCCACTGTCCGCCGAAGGCGAATGGGAAGGCGTTGAAAAAAGAAGTAAGTCAGAAGACCTGCCAAGTAATTTTTCATTCAAACTTTCGGTGGAAAGGTTGGGGATGACGGAAGACATGATCGGTCTTCGTTGTGCTTTGCTGCACCCGACCGAATCATCTTGTCTCAATACCTATCCGTTTTTTCCTGCTTACTGCCGTGCAATATTTTAGAAGCAGGTGCGATTCATTATCACATTTTTTCTTTTTGGATTTCCGCTTTTTGCCATTGCGCAAATAGCTGATACAACTTTGCTACCACAAGCAGAGGTAAAAGAAAGTCGCCTTCGCTCCGATTTTGCAGGTACGCGTTCTGAAAAATGGAATGCAGATGACCTGAACAATCATGCTACATTGGCCGATTTGCTTCAACAAGAATCTGGCATTTTTATTAAAAGTTATGGTTTGGGAAGTAGCGCAACGGTCGCTACTCGTGGTGGGAGTGCAGGGCACACCGCTGTCCTGTGGAATGGATTGCCAATACAAAGTCCGATGCTCGGTTTGTTGGATTTTTCCTTGATGCCAACGGCTTTTATTGATAAGGCCGATATTCAATATGGTGGCAATTCAGCTGCATGGGGAAGTGGGGCAATTGGTGGCGTGATCTCATTAGACAATCAAGTTGAAAAAGGAAGATCTTCTTTAGAAATTCAAACTTCGGCTGGTAGTTTTGGACAATTTAATTTGAGTTTAAAATCGCAGTATCAAATAGGCAAGTGGACTGGCAAAACGCGCCTTTTTCATAAACAGGCAAAAAACGATTTTACTTATCAAATCAGAAAAGACCTACCTGATGTTATTCAAACCAATGCAGCTTTAGAACAAAATGGTTTGCTTCAAGAATTTTACTGGGCTGCGAAATCAAATCAGGAATTGAGCATCCGATTTTGGGGACAACAGACGGATAGAGAATTGCCTCCAACTGCAGCTCAAACCAGAAGTTTGGCTTCTCAGAAAGATGAGTCTTTAAGAAGTTCTATTCATTGGAAATCGGTGAGCAACAAGCTGGTTTGGCAAGTGCGTTCGGGACTTTTTAGAGAAAGCATTCACTACAAAGATCCGGAGCGATTGACGGATGCATTGAGTTATTTTTGGAATGCGCTCGGTGAAGTTGAAGGGGAGTATTTTATTAATAAAAATCAGCAGTTGTTGATTGGCTTGAGTCACTCGTGGACTTTTGCGGATATTGAAAATTACAATACACCACCTCAGCAAAACAGAACGGCACTTTTTGCCTCATTCAAACAGCAAATTGAAAATTGGGCTTTTCAATTAAAGTCAAGGCATGAATTAGTTGATGACCAATTAATTCCAACCGCTCCAAGTTTAGGATTTAAAGGAAAAATGACAGATTACTTGAGCCTCCAAGGAAAGGTTTCAAATAATTATAGACTTCCAACTTTCAATGATTTGTATTGGAATCCGGGTGGAAATATTGACTTATTGCCAGAAAGTGGATGGAGTCAGGAATTGGGAATTGC
>CALHBQ010000303.1 GCA_937930815.1 uncultured Saprospiraceae bacterium
AAATTAGAAATTTCAACGTTGAAAATATTCTCACCCTGTGTTACTCTTTGTTGAGTTTGAAGTGCTACACGGCCACTCAAATCAAGGATATTGATATTCAAATTTTTGCCAGAAGGACTTTCAATTCGAATTGGTAATTGATCACTTACTGGGTTTGCTAAAATACTCATCTCAAAATCAACTTGTGATAAATTATTTGTATTCGATAAACCTTCAGATAAAGTTACACTTTTGCTTGCAACACCATCTCCACTGTTTCCACCATTGCCATTGGCAACCATTCCAGATGCATAAATAGTAACAGCTCCAGTCCCCATTACTGGCGCGGTCCATTCAACTGAAATTGTATTTCCAGTAATTAGCTTTGAATGTTCAAAGTATTTAAACCCTGCTAAATCAGTTACTTGAGTGTTGACAGGTGTATTGATAAAATCTCCAACGTTATTTTCAGATGCATCTAAAGCTATCGCCTGAAGACCATATCCTGAAGGATTACCAGAACCATTGGAAATATCAAAAACGAGATTATAGGTTTTTCCTGGTTCGTAACCAGAAACCTGATCATTGCCGTCCATTAATTTGATAGCCATGTCTGCATCAAAATTATTACCACCATGGCATTGGGTACAATTTAACCCGCCTTGGATAGGCGAGCCTGTCCTATCCATCATACTTGCTTGTGCAGGACCGCTCGAAAAATTAAAGAGCATACCAACCGCAAAGAACGAAATAATAAATGTGTAAAGAATTCTAAATTTCATATCGAATTATTTTGTGAGATCATACTAAATGAATCCCAAAGTCAGGAAATATTAAAGGTAAGATTAAGCAATCAATTTCAAATCAAAAAAGAACAATCATAATTTGTCATAGAATTGTCATGAAAGTTATGAAAACTCCTAATAATCAAGATAGTTAACCGACAAAAGAAAATTTTAAGACTTCCTTTTGAATTTAATTACACCTAATTGAATTCTAATGCGTTCAATCCCTCTACATTTACATTTCAATGAATCACCTGTCAAAAAGAAATTTATGGATTAGCTGGGGGTTACTCTTTTTCTTGAGTTTAACCTGGGGCAGTTCGTATATTTTGATAAAACGTGGATTGGTGGCTTTTGAGCCACTTCAATTGGCTTCGATTCGTTTGGTGGTTTCTTCAATTACCTTTTTTCCGATTTTTCTTTGGATTCGAAAAGAAATTGATTGGTCAAAATGGAAATTTTTATTGATAACGGGTTTGACTGGAAATGCGATTCCCGCTTTTCTTTTTGCCATTGCTCAAACCAACCTTAGCAGTTCATTTACTGGAATTCTAAGTTCGCTCACCCCTCTTTTTACTCTTTTGTTGGCCATTGTATTTTTTAAATTACCTTTTGAAAGAAATAAAGGAATCGGTGTATTTATCGGTTTTTTAGGCGCTTTTCTTTTAGCATGGTATGGAAAAGAAAGCGGCGCGGCATCCAATCCACTTTATGCGATCTATGTGGTTTTGGGCGGAATCTGTTATGCTATCAGCTCCAATACCGTTGCCTCTAAATTGAAAGAAAGTAGTTCCATGGTGATTTCGGCAGCTTCGTTTATGATGCTGCTGCCGATTGGTTTTGCTCTATTCTTTTACAGTGATGTGCCGACTACTTTGCTTACCCACGAAGCTGGGTGGATTTCCTTTGGTTATCTTACTATTTTAGCCATTTTCGGGACTGTCCTTGCTTCCATTCTTTATTATCAATTGGTACATTTGACAGGGGCGGTGGTTTCTTCCTTTGTGAGTTATTTGATTCCAGTTGTTGCCACTGCCTGGGGTTTTGCCGATGGGGAGCCGATTACTCTTTTTTCTATGTTAGGAATGGGTTTGATTTTGTTGGGGGTTTATATTGCGAGGAAGTAAACAACTAAACCGTACCCTTCGGCTTCGCTCAGGGTACGAATCTGAGTTAAAGAAATCTGGAATTATGTAGTACTTTCAACCATGCGTTTTTCTATTCTAATTATCGCCGCAGGTTCTTCCTCTCGTTTGGGTCAACCCAAACAATTGCTTCCTTATAAAGATGGAAATTTATTGAGTCATTCAATTGCCGCTTGCCGCGAAAGTGAAATTGGAAACATTCATTTGATTTTAGGAGCAAATCATAAAGCCATTTTACAAAAAACAGATATTTCAAACTGCCAAATTCACATCAATCCTAATTGGCAAAATGGAATGAGCAATAGTATCGCCTTCGGAATAAAGCAAATCGAAAAAAATATTGAAGGTGTCATTATAACAATGGCCGATCAACCTTTTTTAGAAAAAGAACATTTAAAACAACTCATCCAAAAAAAATCTTCAGGAATTGTGCTTTCCAAATATAAAGAAGGGAAAGGTCCACCGACTTATTTTTCAAAAGATTATTTTGAAGAACTTTCTAATCTGTCAGGTGATGATGGAGCAAAAGCGGTTATCAAAAAGCACAAGTCCATAGTTCAATTCGTACCGTTTCCAAAAGGGAATATTGATATTGATAGGAAAGAAGATTTAAAGTTTTTGAAATAGACATTGAAATTGTTTAAAAATCGTCTTCAAGCTGCAAATTCGAATCTGAATTCTATTCTTAAACAACTTCATCAAACAAAAAATGCTCAAAATTCGACAACTGAATTTTGAGCATTTTTAATTTTCGATTTAAATGGAATTTTATCCTTCCGTTGTACGGCGATTAATTTCATCACGAATCTTAGCTGCGCGCTCATAGTTCTCTTGACCGAGCTCATCTTCCAATAAATCGTTTAATTCCTTAACCGTGTAGGTGGTCAATGAATCTTCTTTAGATTTTTTCTTTTTCTTTTTGGACTTCGACTTTTTAGCCGCTTCTTCTGGATTCTCATCATCTTCAAGAATCACCCCTGCTGCGTCCAAAATAAACTCGTAAGTGTAAACTGGACATTCGAAGCGAACTGCCATTGCAAGCGCATCAGAAGTTCGAGAATCGATTTCGAAATACTCGCCTTTATTATCAACAATTAGTTTAGCATAAAAAATGCCATCTAACAAATTGCAGATAACCACTTCATGCAAAGTGATGCCGAGCGAATCAATTGTATTTTTGAAAAGGTCGTGCGTCAAAGGTCGGTTAGGAACCATTTTCTCCATTGCTACCGCAATCGCCTGTGCTTCAAAACCACCGATAACGATGGGTAATCTTCTGTCGCCGTCTTGCTCACCCAAAACCACCGCATAATTATGCGATTGTGTAACACTGTGCGATAAAGCAACTATTTCTAAAGGAATCTTTTTCATATTCAAATGTTCCTAATTATTATATGTCTTCACTGTAACGTTCAATCCGCTTTGGAGTTCTAAAGTAGGAAAAATATTGAACCCCTCTCAAAAAGTCCGCAAAAGTAGGAAAATTGTATGATTTAATTAATCATTTTTTCAATTCTAATTTTGCCTCATTCCAAAGCACATCCATTTCTTCTAAAGTCATGTCTTTCAGCGGTTTAGGTGCTTGTGCTTCGATGTATTCGAATCTTGATTTGAACTTTTTATTGATTTTCTCTAAAGCCGTCTCTGGGTCTATATTCAAGAATCGTGCATAATTTATCAATGAGAAAAGCACATCGCCAAACTCTTCCTCTTTCTTTTCTTGAGACATGTCTTTGTCCAAAGTCTCCTGAAACTCTTCCATTTCTTCTTGCACTTTGGCCCAAACTTGCTCTTTTGTTTCCCACTCAAAACCGACCTGTTTGGTTTTTTCTTGCATTCGGTAAGCTTTTACCATCGCAGGTAGCGAAGTGGGAACGCCAGCCAAAATTCCTTTTTTACCTTCTTGGAGTTTTAGTTGTTCCCAATTTCTCTTTACCTCTTCTTCATCCGCCACATCAACATCGCCATAAATATGTGGATGACGATTGATGAGTTTTTCGCAAACATCATTGAGTACATCGGCAATATCCCATGCACCTTGTTCGGAAGCAATGCGTGCATAAAAAACAAGATGCAACATGATATCGCCTGTCTCTTCTTTGATTTCTTCGATGTTTTCTTCCAAAATGGCATCTGCTAACTCGTAAGTTTCTTCGATCGTCAGATTACGCAACGATTGAAAGGTTTGCTTTTTGTCCCAGGGACACCCCTCTCGCAGCTCGTCCATTATTTTTAACAAACGCGCGAAAGCATCCAATTTATCTTGCAAAGAATTTATAGCTGGAGTGGTCATTTTATTGTATTTTTGTCCCATTAATGAATAAGGATCACAAAGATAAACTCTTAAACTCCTTAAACGTTTCTATTATCGAAGGATAATTCGTTTGGAGTTGTATCCGTCTTGTACCCGAAAGGGCTATCAGTAGGAGCAATTCATGAATTGCCCTTACTGATACAAAGCATAAAACAAAAAATATATACCAATGGAATTTTTAAAAATATTCGTCTTAATCTTCTGCACATTTGGTCTTGGCTTCCTCATGATCAATATTCGTTATCTCCTTACGGGAAATGAATTTAGAGGCACCTGCGCCAACAATAATCCGATGTTGAAAAAAGATATTGGAGATTGTAATGTTTGTGGTAAAACGGCGGATGAGATGTGTAAGATGCCGGAGGTTAAGAAGGCTTAATTTAAGTACATAATGCGTACTTCGAGCGAAGCCGAGAAGCACATGAACGAAGAATCGATTTTCACTTTTGTGCTTCTCGACTTCGCTCGAAGTACACATCGTTACAACAAAAAAGCTCAAAATTCAATTGATTGAATTTTGAGCTTTTTTGTTACCCTTTTGAACTTGATTCTAAAATTTAAACTTCTACTTCAAAAGATGCCCCATCAAATCCTTCTTTGTTTTAAGGTAGTTATAATTTTCAGGAATTGCCTCGATTTGAATTGGCACTCTTTTGTTCACAATAATATTTGACTCTTCTAACGCCTTGATTTTCAATGGATTATTAGTCATCAAGTTTACTTCACTGATTCCTAAATCATTGAGCATGAAGATGGCTTCATCATATTTTCGAGCATCTTCTTCAAGTCCCTGCATGGTGTTTGCTTCGACGGTATTGTATCCTTTGTCTTGCAAATTATAGGCTTCGATTTTATTCAATAAACCGATACCTCTTCCTTCTTGACGCATGTAAAGCACTACTCCACCCTCTTCGTTAATAGTACGAAGAGCGGTTGCCAATTGTTCTCCACAATCACACCTGGATGAACCAAAAATATCACCAGTCATACATTCAGAATGTATGCGCATCGTAACAGGTTTCGATGGATCGAAGTTCTTACTAACAATCGCCAAATGTGGCATGCTTTCATCCTTGCGATTTAGGTAAGCTACTACTTTGAATTCACCCCATTTGGTTGGTAAAGAGGTTTCGTTTAATCTTTCTGTGTACACTTCTGATATTTTTACCATTTAATTTTGTTTAACGTTTCTTACTATTCATTAAACAAAGCGATATTCTTAAAGTTTATAATTTATTGATTTTTTTTAGACTAAATCAAAAAGACTCTTTACTCCTGGAGTTCTTGCAAAGTTAAATCCTTCCGCATATTCAAAACCCGCGTCTCTTCCATAAGTTGCCGCTTTTGCTTTAAGAAAATCCAAGAATACTTTTCCCGAAATTGGAGTTTGCAACTCCTCTTTGTATTCGTCCGCACTTGGCAAATAAAATTGCGAACGAAAGGCCAAAATCAATTCCTGTTTCTTTTCGATATAAGGTGTGATATCCACCACAAAATCAGGCACCAAATTTCTATCTTGAATATAGTGATAAACCGCTTTGGGTCGCCACTTCATTTGACGCTCATTTTTGTCTTCCGTTACTATCTTTTGTAAACCTGAATAAAAACATGCCTCATTGACCAATTTAGCAGCCCGACCATGATCAGGATGGCGATCAGTAATAGAATTTGCCAACACAATTTCAGGTTGATACTTTCTAATCATTTGGATGATTTTCAAAGTATTCTTTTTAGAATGTTCGAAAAAGCCATCTCCTAAATCGAGGTTTTCTCTGGCAGATGCTCCCATCAATTTTGCGGAAGCTGCTGCTTCCTTATCTCTGATTTCGGCAGTTCCACGAGTACCGAGTTCACCACGAGTGAGGTCGATTAGTCCGACTTTTTTACCCATCGCAATGTGCTTGAGCAAAGTACCGCTACAAGCCAATTCTACATCGTCGGGGTGTGCAGCGAAAGCGAGTATATCTAATTTCATAAAAGGAATTTCAATTCAGTTTCAAAGAAACAAAAAAATCACCCCAACGGTTGTCGAGGTGATTTTTTTATTCTAAAAAGCGATAAATCTCTTACTGCTTAATAAATCTCTGGACTCCTGTTCCTTCTTGAGTTTCAATAGTCAAAAGGTAAGTTCCATTCTCTAAGTTACTGATATTCAATGATTTAGAAACACTTCCTGTCTCCAATACATCTTTTATCATTTCTTGACCAGTCATATTTCTTACAACCAAAATACCAGTTACTGGTGCATCAAATTTCAAATTCAAATTATCTGTTGCTGGATTTGGCAATACAGAAAATGGCACTGCATTCAAATCATTTACGCTTGACGTTCCAGTATTTACTGGTGGGTCAAATTGGCTACCTGAATTCAAAACTTCTTTGGTGTCAATGTTCTCAACCCAAGCCAAAATGTACATTTCATTGGCATTCCAATCTGCATCTAATGCAAAGTCAAAATCAACGGTAACTGAACCTCCTTTGGCAGCAGGCGTGATAGCTGTTCCGTTTGCTTCCCATGAATCTCTCAAAACATCATGGTGCTCATCTTCTCCATTTGGAGCATTATAAGCCAATAATTTTTCAGTAGCAACAATCATCAATCTGAAGTTACCTGTTGGTGCATCACCTGTTGTGAATACCTCAACATTTCCAGAAAGATTCGAAGCTGTAGCATTCGCATTTACCTGAACGCCTAAACTTGTTTTTTGGCCAATTGCTGCATCCAATGCAGAAGCCGTAATTAATGAAGAACCAGAAGTTCTTACTCCATTCATAAATACACGTGGCGTAGCAAAGACACTTTGATAATCTTTTCTTGCATTATTATCCATCGTATTTGCTTGGTACAAAACACAACTGCTATAAGGAACAGAAGGGTGAACAGCAATATGATGCACTTGCTCTTTATAGTTAGCAATGGTGCTAAAAAGAGCAGGATTACGGTTGGCGCAGCTACCACATCGAGTATTAGTAAAATGTTCCAAAAAAACATATTTGGTCGCAGTCTGACCAATTGTCTCTCCCATTAAAGAGAAAAATAAAAGGAATGTAAAAAGTCGAATCATGGTGATTTCTTTATTTAATTATTCGTGAATGAAATTGTAATTTAATTTGAGACGCAAATTTGCAATACATAACGGAAACCTGCGCCATAAGTTGATTTAGTTGTCTTGAAACGAACAAAGTGTATCTCTTTTAAGAGCGAGTTTAATAAAAAAAAGAGGTGCACAAACCTGTACAACCCTTTAATCTTCCAACCTTATGCCAAAATTGAATCGATGCAGGATGACATCGAGTTATTAGTATCTAAAAAAAAATGGTAGTGCTCCGAAAGTGTTGATGAGTTTTTTATAAAAAACTCGTGGCTCGAGCGAGGCGCTGCCTCGTGTGTATGATCCTCAGGCGTCTCGCCTGTATTATTCGATTTGTTGGTTAGAAACCAACTGATCTTACACACAAGGCAAGAGCCTCGCGCGAGCTATGATTAATTTTCAAATAAAAATCAACACATGAAATATCACTACCAATTAATTTAACTCTAACGGCATTTCTCGTAACCTTTTACCAGTAATTCTAAAAACAGCATTGGCAATCGCTGCCCCTATTGGACCAATCGGGGGTTCACCAACCGCACCAGGTTTATCAACGCCTTGCAGCAATACAACCTCAATTTCTTTTGGTGCATGACGCATTTGCGCCATCTGATAAGGGCCATAAATCGTTGGTTCTAAGGAGCCATCTTCGACATACATTTTTTCAAACATCGAAGCACTGATTCCCATTATGATACAGCCTTCTATTTGTGCTCTGACCTGATCTGGATTGACAGCGATACCTGGATCCATCGCGCAAGTAACTTTATGAACTTTGATTTGATTGCCTTCCACAGATACCTCCACAACTTGTGCGACAGGAGTACTCGCGTCAGTTGACGCAGCAAAACCCATAGCTCGATTACCTTCGACGCCGTCTTTCCAACCTGCTTTTTCGGCGCAAGCCTTGATGACATTTTTCAAACGATTGCCCGCCAAGTCATCTTGAATATGATCCAATCTAAATTGGACTGGATCTTTTTTCGCAGCAATGGATAATTCATCCATAAAACTCTCTATTGCAAAGGTATTTGCTAATAACCCAAGGCTACGCCACCAGCTAGTTGCGAAAGGTAATTTCACTCGCCAAGACACTGCACGGTGATTTGGAATGGCTTTGTATTGAAACATCCCTCCACGCCAAGCGCCGACATCTGCACCCAAAAAACCACTCAAATCAACTGGAATCAATGCCGATCCAAACATCACATCACCACTCGAAACATTGTGTTCGATTGCTTCAATTTTTCCATCATCTGTAAGTTTAGCTTTCATCACATGATGAGTCGGTGGTCTGAATGTATCATTTTGAAATTCTTCTTTTCTATTAAAAAAACACTTAACTGGTTGGCCAACTGCTTTTGATAAAACCGCTGCTTGAATCGCATTTGGCGTATGCAAACGACGGCCAAATCCTCCTCCCAAATACATCGGTTTTATATTTACATTTTCGGAAGAGATTCCTAATCGGTCTGCTACTTCATCTTGAGTTATTTTTACCACTTGTGTCGAAATGTAAACGGTTGCTTTATCACCTTCGACATTTACCAAAGCGCCATTTAGTTCGAGTTGAGCATGGGCGCCGAGCGGTGACTTGTATTCAGCAGTGATAATTCCTTCTTCTTTTAAAATGCTTTTTGCATTGCCTTCTTTTTGGATGACTACAGGTTTTCCTTTTCCAACTTCAATCATTTCTTCGATGTCGGCAGAGGTCCAATTTCTATCGACTTTCCATTCTGCTTTGATGGCATTCTTTGCATTTTCAGCTTCTTGATAAGATTTTGCAACAACTCCCACGAAGTCCTTTTCTTTTACGATTTTGACAACGCCCGGCATGTTTTCCGCGGCCGTGGTATCTGCTCCGATGTATTTTGCCCCGATCTTTTCAGAGCGACAAACGGAGCCGTACAACATTCCCGGAAGGGAAGCATCCATTCCAAATATTGGCGCGCCTATGACTTTATCATGCAAATCAACTCGTGCGACTGGCTTGCCAATGTATTTGTAGTCTTTCATTGCTTTCAGTGGCGGCACATCGGGCACTACCCAATCGGTTACGCCCTCCACGACTTCTCCAAAAGTCATAGATTTTCCACCACCCGAAATCACTCCATTAGTAACGGCCAAAGTCGTTACGGCAACGCCTAATTTTTCAGCTGCTTTATTTTTCAACATCTCTCGCATGGTAGCCGATAACTCCCGCAACGGTTGAAACAAGCCCATAATCGAAGTACTACCTCCTGTCGCAAAAGGATCCACATTAGTAGAAGCACTCTCCGCGTGTTTGACGATGATTTTTTCAATATCAATTTCTAATTCATCCGCTGCAATTTGAGCTAAACCAGTGTGCGTTCCTTGCCCCATTTCCACTTTTGGACTATACAAAATCACCTCATTGTCCTTTGTGATTTCAAACCAAATACCTGGCGTAGAAGCATCTCCCAAGTAGGGAGATTCTCCTTTGTCCACTTCCGTGAAAATGGTTCTTCTCCACATGTGTCGCGTGAGATAACCGGTGCCCAAAAGCACACCCGTCCCAATCGCCGTTCGGACTAAAAATTTTCTTCTTGAAAAACCTTTTTTCTTTTTATTATTTTCTGTCATGATTTGTAATTTCGTCGCGCGGATTGGTAATCCGCGAATGTCGCTCGTGTTAATAATTTTTGAGTGGATTGGTCAGCTCGCGAAACGAGTCCGGAACAAGTTTTTAGCAAAAGTTGAAAGGCGGAGAATCACTCCGAGCTACTTTTAATTGCTGCTGCTCTGTGGATAGCCTTCCGCATACGGTAATAGGTTCCACATCGACAGATGTTTTGGATATTTTTATCAATATCTTCATCTGTTGGATTCGGAATTTTATCCAGCATCGCTGCCGTTGCCATCATAAATCCCGGTTGACAATAACCGCATTGAGGAACAATTTCTTCCTTCCACGCTTGCTGAACGGCATGTAAACTATCACCCGAAGAAAGTCCTTCGATAGTTGTGACATTTTTTCCTTCCACCATTTTTATTGGATAGGAACATGAGCGTATCTGTTCCCCTTCGACATGCAATGTACAAGCACCACAGGCTGCTTTACCACAGCCAAACTTAGTTCCTTTTAGATCAAGAACATCTCTGACAACCCAAAGCAAGGGGGTGTTTTCGTCTACTTCTACTGACTGCGCACTTCCGTTTATTGTAAATGATATTTTCATTGTTTCTATGTTTTTGCTTTCGCCAAAATAGGAAAGATTCAGATGGGCACAAAAAAAAGCAGAAGGTGAATTAAACGTCCTGCTTTTATTAGTCTTTAAAACCATCAACTCCGAACAAGAATCAGCCTTTTCTATAAAAATTAGGATTTCGCCTACAAATTGCTTATATTATAGCCATCACCTACAGGTTACGAAAACTATTCAAGCGTTTTTTTTCTTTCCAAGGTTTTAATAATTTAATTTAAGGTAACTCCTAATTCTCATTGAGGCGTTCAATGTTATAACGAGTTGCTGTCACCAAAATTTATAAATGAATAAAGATCTATTAATCAAACAAGCAGTAAACTGGACACACCCAAAACTGATGCGTATTATTGAACATTATTGCATCAACGCCAAAATTATCAATTGGCGAGCTATGGTTTCTTAAAACCTATTCCTGAATAACCCCATTTTGACAAACAATTTTTTCCATTACATTTTAGGTCTAAAATATCAATAAGTTGTTTTCCCATCCCAAACCAACTTATTAATATTGCTTTATGGCCTCTTAAAAACAATAATATGCGTAACCTAAAGATATCCAAAAACATCACCCGTCGCGATGAAAAATCACTTGAAAAATACTTCGCAGAAATTTCCAAATTCCAAGTCATGTCACCCGCTGAAGAGTTTAAACTATTTGAACAATTGAACAATGGCGAAGACGTTTTAGACGAAATTTTAAATAAAAATTTACGGTTTGTAGTCTCTGTTGCTAAGCAATATCAAAATCTCGGTTTGCCACTCGGTGACCTGATTAGCGAAGGAAATATCGGTTTGATTAAAGCTGCAAAACGGTTTGATACTTCTCGCGGATTCAAATTTATATCCTATGCGGTTTGGTGGATTAGACAATGTATGTTGCAAGCTATCAACGACAAAGCAAGGAAAATCAGAGTACCCGCAAATGTGAGAGGGAATACGACAAAAATTTTGGAGGCAACTACAAAAATCCTCCAAGAACAGGAGCGCGAACCTACTACCGAGGAATTGACTACCTTCACGGGAATTTCCGCAGATCAAATCAGAAAAGGGCTTCAATTTAATAAACGATGTGCCTCTTTGGATGCACCTTTAAGTTCAGATTCTGATACTGCCCGTCATGCTTCAATGGAAGATAACGAAATCAATTCACCTGATTTTGAGATTAGTGATCAAGAATCGATGAAGCTTAAAATCGGAGAAATGTTAGGCTATTTGCCAGAACGACAAGCTATGATTCTATCTAAATACTATGGTATTGGGAAAGATCACCCAGCATCACTTGCAGAGATTTCGGAAGAAATCGGCATTTCCAGAGAAAGGATTCGTCAATTAAAAATGCGCGGAATTCTAAAGTTGAGGAGAAATTTCAAAAACGCTGTAGAGCTTTTAGGGTAAGCGTTTGTACTCAATTATTTAGTTCTACTAAACTTAATTTATATAAACAGAAATATTTTTTTATTAAAAAATTTAAATGCTAATAATTAACAGAAAAGAAGGCGAGTCTATCGAAAGAATGCTCAAGCGTTACAAAAACAAACATAGAAGAGTCAAATTATTAAGGAATGTCCGTGCAAGAAAACACTTCACTCCACCTTCTGAAAAAAGAAGAAAAGAAATACTAAAAGCAACCTATATCAACGAGAAATACGGAGAAAATTAAACTTCGATAATAGAGGAATCGCTCGAATGAGTAGTAGTAACTCATTCTAATGAATCTTAAAAATCAAACAGCTGAACTTTCGTTCGGCTGTTTGATTTTTATACGTCTACTATGACTTACCTATATGTCAAAATCCCGAAAGACGAATATCTAAACTCCATACTCTTTCCGCTTTTGATTCTATCAAAAAGAAAAATTGCATTATGTTTAGGGTTTTATTAGAGCTATTACAGCGAAGTTGCAGCAACTTCATACTCTAAAATCCACTTTTACCAACTTAACGAGAGACAACATGCAATTTCTTACCTTTTTAGGTTTTACCACTTTAGTAGCAGTAATCGCTTACTTATCGACACGTAATAACAATGATGAAACCTCCGACGGCTATTTTTTGGGAGGACGAAGCCTTACAGCTGGCGTTATTGCGGGTTCATTACTACTAACCAATTTATCAACAGAGCAACTTATTGGATTAAACGGACAAGCGTTTACAGAAGGTATTTTGGTGATGGCCTGGGAAACATTGGCAGCAATTGCAATGGTCGTAACAGCTATTTTTTTATTGCCAAGATATTTAAAAGGTGGCTTGACTACCATTCCCCAATTTTTGGGAAATCGGTACGACAAAACGACCAAGACAATAGCTTCTGCATTATTTCTTTCTGGTTATGTGGTCGTTTTATTACCCATCGTTTTATACTCTGGAGCAGTTGCTTTTAGTGCAATGTTTGACTTGCCAACTGTTTTGGGCATCTCAAGGATTCAATCAATTTGGGCAGCAGTTTGGGCGATTGGAATAATTGGTTCCATCTATGCCGTTTTCGGAGGACTAAAGGCAGTTGCAGTTTCTGATTCAGTCAATGCTGTTGGTTTATTAATTGGAGGGATTATGATTCCTATTTTTGGATTATCCTATATTGGTGATGGCAGCGTGATGGCTGGTTTTTCTGAATTGATGAGCAGCCATCCAGAAAAATTTAATTCCATAGGAGATTCAGCAGCATCTGTTCCGTTTTCCACCATATTCACTGGGATGATGTTGGTCCAAGTTTTCTATTGGGGAACCAATCAGGCTATTATTCAAAGGGCATTGGCTGCCAAAAACTTGGAGGAAGGACAAAAAGGGCTATTATTAGCCAGTTTTATTAAAATATTGGGACCGCTTATTCTGGTAATTCCGGGGATGATTGCTTTTCATATTTTCGGAGATACATTGGAAAAAGCCGATGAAGCATATCCGAGATTAGTCGCCGAAGTCTTACCTGCGTCTTTGGTGGGTTTCTTTGCAGCGGTGCTTTTTGGCGCTATTTTGAGTTCCTTTAATAGTGCTTTGAATAGTTCGGTAACCTTGTTCGGAGTAGATATTTATAAAGAATATTTTAACAAAACAGCTTCCGAAAAACAAATCGTAAAAGCAGGTAAAACCTTTGGAATTGGCTTAGCTTTTTTAGCGATGTTTATTGCACCGCTTATCGATAATGCTCCAGATGGATTGTTTGGGTACTTGCAAGAGGTCAATGGATGTTATAGCATTCCGATTTTGACCATCATCGTTGTTGGGTATTTGACGAAAAAAGTACCTGCTATTGCGGCAAAAATTGCGGTGTTGTCTGGTGTAATTTTTTATTCCATCAGTCAATTTATTTTAAAACCAAACTTTATAAACAAAGCAGTTGCAAAAGCAGAATCTGCTGGAATAACTGGTAAAGAATTGGATTATATCAAAGCAGAGGCCTACCCTCACTTTCTTCATGTCATGGCGATTCTATTTGTACTAAATATTATCATCATGCTAATCATCGGTCAGCTTCGTCCTCGAACGGAAGATTTCAAATTACAATATACCAATCAAGTCGATATCTCTCCTTGGAAATATGTGAAGCAAGTAGGTGCTTTGGTTTGCGTGATAGTGATTTTGATTTACGTTTACTTTTCTCCGTTGATTATGGGGTAAGATTCTTTTATTAAAATTCGCATAAAAAAATAGGCGCGCAAAAATTGTGCGCCTATTTTTTATTATTAACAACGTCCTACCCCACCTTATCCAAAACCTTCTTCAAAGTATCCGCTTTCAAATCATCTACTGTTGCTGCGATGCCCATTTTATTGGCAAGTTTCACCAATTCTGGTTCGTTCAATTTTTTGATTTCTGCGGCAGATAAAATCTTTTTTCCGAAGTCATGAACGGATTTTCCAGCTGCTGCTAAATCACGTAAACTTTGTGGCACTGCCCAACGGTCACCGCCATAGTTTTTCGCGAAAGCGTCACAATCTGCAACGAACTCATTGATGCCCACATAATCAATATACGATATCGAACCTCCTGTATAAATCGGGAATCCCCAACCTAAAACAGAACCTAAATCTCCATCGCGAGAAGAACGCAAAACGCCTTCATCCAAACATCTGAAACTCTCCAATGCTTGTCTGTGAAGCAATCGTTTTTCAATCGTCTTTTGGTCTAAAGCATCTGGTTTTGAATTGAACATGGTCGTCAATTCTGGCCACAATCGTTTCTTCTCTCCTGCTGGATAATCGTAAAAACCTGCGCCATCCTTTTTACTCGTTCTACCTTTTTCAATCATCGAACTAACGATTTTATAAGAGCGAGCGGTCTCCGCATCTTTCATCGAATCTGGATTACTATCGATGATATGCTTGCTCAAAGTCAAAGTCACTTCATCATGAACAGCCAATGCCCCAACTGGCATTCCGATACGTTTTCCAATGTTTTCAATGACTGCTGGCAAAACACCTTCTTCCAATAAAAACATTCCTTCATTGCAGTAAGTCCCGAAACATCGTGAGGTAAAAAATCCGCGAGAATCATTTACAACGATCGGAACTTTTCTGATAGCTAAAGTATAATCAACTGCTGCTGCAATTGCTTTCGGGCCCGTTTTTTCACCAACAATAATTTCTACCAAAGGCATTTTATCAACTGGTGAGAAAAAGTGAATTCCGATGAAATTATCAGGTCGTTCAGATGATTTTGCTAAAAGCGTAATTGGAATGGTTGATGTGTTTGAAGCGTAAACTTTATCCTTTTCTAAAACGGCTTCAGTTTGTTTGGTCACCTTATCTTTCAAATTCGGATCTTCGAAAACTGCTTCAATAACCAAGTCGCATCCTTTCATTGATTCAGGATCGATGGCTGGTGTAATTTTACTTAGCAAGGCTGCTTTTTTCTCTTCAGTCGAGCGACCTTTTGCGATGGCTTTATCCAATATTTTTGTTGAATAGGCTTTTCCACGTTCCGCTCCTTCCATCGAGATGTCTTTCAAAACGACTTCCATTCCTGCTTTCGCAGAAACGTAGGCGATACCTGCGCCCATCATTCCAGCACCTAAAATTCCTAATTTCTTCACTTCATATTTAGGTTCGTCTTTTGGACGAGCAGATCCTTTTTTCGCTTTTTGCATTTGGAAGAAGCCAGTATTGATCATGTTCTTCGCCTCTTTCGACATTACACAAGCCGTGAAATATCTCGCTTCAATTTCCAAGGCTCTATCAATCGGCACTTGAATTCCGTCATGCGTCACTTTAAGGATATGCTCCTGATTTGGATAATTGCCATGTGCCAATTTTCCTACATTTCCAACTGCACCCATCATCGTCATCATACCATTTGGCGTCCAAATTCCACCACCTGGAATTCTATGTTTTTTATTATCCCAAGGTTGGATTGGTTCGGGATTGGCAAGAATCCATGCTTTGGCTTTTGACATCATTTCTTCTGGAGAGTCCGCCAATTCATTAACGATTCCGTCTTTCAAAGCTGCCGCAGGACGCAATTCTCTTCCTTGCAAAATGTAGGTCAACGCTTTTTGTAAACCACATAAATAAGGCAACTTAACAGTTCCACCTCCTCCTGGCAACAAACCTACTTTTGCCTCAGGCAAACCGATTTTTATACTTGGATGATTTAATACAATTCTATGATGACAGACTAATGCTAATTCTAAACCACCACCCAACGCAGCTCCTCCGATTGCAGCAACGAATGGTTTTCCAGCCGTCTCGATTGCTCGAAATTTCATGGTAATTCCTCGAACTGCTTCAAAAAATGCTTTAGCATCCGTTACTGGTTTTGCTAACATTCTAAGGTCGCCTCCTGCCATGAACATGCGACGAGTCGAAGTTAGGATTACTCCTTTTACGTTTGTATCAGCAATGGCTTTTTGTCCCGCCTCTGAGAATGCGTCCACGAATGCCATGCTAAGTAAATTCGCTGGTTCGTTGACTTGGTTGATATTGATTGTGGCTACGCCGTCTGCGTCCACGTTGTATTCTAAATAGTCGTTTTTATAGTTTGACATGATTTAATTTTTACGTAGTGCGGAGCGGTGCTCCGCAATGATTTTGAAAAAATCAAAAAATACAAATGACCTTTACGAAGCTTCAATTTGTATTTCAATTCTTATTTTTTGAACGAACTTGGATGGGCTCGTTCTTTAAAATTCTGGTTAGGGATTCTTGAGCGGCATCGCGGAGCATCGCTCCACGTTACGTATGCACAAGCGGCAATGGCGGAATGCCATTCCGCGTTACGTTACACGCGCTCGATAACCGTCGCAATTCCCATACCTCCACCAATACAAAGCGTAATCAAACCAGTAGTCAAATCTCTTCTTTCCAACTCATCCATCAACGTACCAGTTAGCATACAGCCAGTTGCGCCAAGTGGATGACCCATTGCGATGGCACCTCCATTGACATTCATTTTATCGTGCGGCACTTTCAATTTTTGCATAAAACGCATTGCTACTGCTGCAAATGCTTCATTACATTCAAACAGGTCGATATCGCTAACCTTCATACCGGCTTGCTTCAATGCTTTTAAAGAAGCAGGTGCTGGGCCAGTCAACATAATCGTTGGGTCTGTTCCATAAACTGCTGCGGCTCTAATCTTGAAACGTGGTTTTAAACCTAAATTATCTCCAGATTCTTTATTTCCGATAAGGGTAATTGCAGCACCATCAACAATGGCAGAAGAGTTACCTGCATGATGCACGTGATCAATTTCAGTGACTTGTGGATATTTGTCGATTGCTACTCCGTCAAAACCTGCCATTGCGCCCATTTGAGCGAATGAAGGTTTCAAGTTTGCCAACCCTTCTACCGTTGTGGAAGGACGAATATTTTCATCAGTCGATAAAACAGGTATTCCATTTACATCTTTGACATTGATACGAGATTTATTGAAAAGACCAGCGGCTTCAGCAGCTGAGGCACGGCGTTGCGACTCGGCTGCAAAGGTATCCACATCGTTTCTGGAGAAGCCATCAATCGTTGCAATTAAATCAGCAGAAATTCCTTGTGGAACGATGTTTCCAGGAATGGCTAAAGCAGGATCGACAAACATTCCACCTCCGTCAGCGCCCATTTTTACACGAGACATAGATTCCACACCCCCTGCAATCATCATACCTCTGAAACCAGATTT
>CALHBQ010000304.1 GCA_937930815.1 uncultured Saprospiraceae bacterium
TAAATATATGGCGTAGCTCCACCTGAAACATTCACCCAAACGGAAGCAGTTTGGTCTCCCAAACAATTATTGTTGGTACCGAAAATTTCGACATTCATTGGTGTAATCATGTCAATTGAAATATTTCCAATTTGGCGACAGCCCGTGTCATCAACTACTGTTACATCATATGTTCCTCCAGTTAGATTTGAAATGGTATCATTTTGAACCATATTACTCCATAAATAGGAATAAGGGGGAACACCACCGTTAGCTACCACCCAAGCGGTTCCCGAAGAACCCGCCATACAATCCATATCCTCTTTGAAAAGAGAAACTGAAAAAGTAGCATTATTTTGAACGGTCGCATCTGCAGATTGAGAGCAGCCATTTTGATCTGTTACGGTAACGGTATAATTTCCTTCTGCCAAATCAATTGCAGTTTCTGTATTTTGCGCTTGAGGATCACTCCATAAATATTCTAATGTTCCTACTCCGCCTGTCACCACAGCAGTTGCAGTTCCTAAGTCGGCATCGCAACCACCTGCGGTTGTTCTTACATTTACTGAAATACTTGGAGGGGTTGGAAGGTTCGCATTTGCAACTAATTCACATCCATCAGAATCAATAACCGTAACGAAAAAATTTCCACCAGAAAGGCCAGACAAAATTGGACCTCGAGTGTTATTCAAATCATCCCAAACGTAGGTATAACTTCCAGAACCACCTGAACCGATTGCTTCCAATTGCCCATCATTCAAGCCGGCGCATGTTGCTGGAGTTTCTACAATATTTAACGAAAGAGGATCATTCATTAAGACTTCTACTCGTTGATTCCCAAAACAGCCAAGTTCATCTGTAGCAGTAATTTCATAGGTACCAGCAACAATTCCTCTAATCGTATCAGTCATTGAATTATTGGGGTCATTCCAAAGATAACTAACGGCGCCTTGTGCTCCAGAACGAACAGTAACATATGCCGTTGCTCCTCCTGATGGATCACAATTTTCAAAATCAAATCCAGTATCTAAAACAATCTCATCTGGCTGTGTAATTTCAAATTGCTCAATAATTTCACATCCATTTACATCCGAAATAGTGACGAAATAAGTTCCTGCTTCTAAGTTTGATTGATTAGGAACTGGGAACAAATTGTCCGACCATTCGAAAATTAAAAAACCAGTACTTGCAGATAATAGCAAATCAATACTGCCTTCATTTCCACCATAACAAATTACATTATTTATGATTGCAGTGTCAATCCTTGGCCCTTCGCTCACAGTAATAGTTACCACATTTGAGATACCCACATAATCTGTACATCCGGCTCTTTTTGCAACACGAACATAATATGTTGTATTGGTCAAAACACCTGGGTCATATGAATCAGAAGTTGCTCCAGGAATCACAGTCCAAAGAGGACTATTAATATCAAATGGACCACCAACAGTATTCATATACCATTGATATTCGAGATTTCCTGTACCTCCGTTTGGAGTGATTGAGTTTGTAATTGGGTCTGGATCAAATTGAATATCGCAAATGAGTTGGTCACTATCAATTGTTCCTCCATCTGTTACATTATCGCAACATTCAATGGATTTTGTAACGTAATTTGACTCTCCAGTGTAATCATCACACTCGAAACGACGCGCGCATCGCATGTAATGAGTCTCTACCGTTATTGGCGCTGGATCGTAATCTGGTGTATTGGAATTTGGAAGTGGTAGCCATGTGGTCACTGGGGCATTTGGATCGCCAGTTGTGTAAATCCACAAATATTCCAAATCACCCGTACCTCCTGAAGGCAAGGTGATATTTGTAATAATCGCAGGATCGAACTCAGGATCTGGACAACCAGTCTCGGAACCTTGAATCAATCCACCAGATGTGACGTTGTCACACATAGATATTTTAGTACCGTCATTTAAATAAATGAAATCATTTCCTTTCGAAAAGGAAAAAGATAGGATGGTTAAGTTGAAAATGGCAATTAACCAAAATCCTCGGTTTGGGAAGTAACGTTTTCTCATCAGTATTTATGTCTAATCCAGAAAAATATTCGATCGAAGTGTTTTAACCTCGAATCATTTTTTATTGCATATTTGGATTAGGAATAACTCTAATAAGTGCTACCCAAAAACTATACCATTTGAGATAAGGAAAATATTTAATGTAGAAAAATCTATTGCTCCACTGCAAAAACTACTTCTTGAGCTTCCATTTCAATGATTTCACCTGAAAGCGATGAAAGCGAACAAGTAAATGAAGCAGTGTATTTTATTGTTGGATTTCCTTTTTCATTTGCTTCATAGGATTCGAATGATTTTATTTCAAATTGCGCACCATTTTGTGGTAAAACATTGGAATAATAAATCTCGCCATCTTCTGTGTACTCAACAATTACCGACTCGGCATTTGTTGTACTGTTTGGCACAAAAATTATCTCCTCTGTGTAGGAAAAATGGGTTGAGCAGAATGACTCGTTTGGAGTAGAACTATTGTCCTGAAGATTAAGGCAAATCGTTTGTTGTGGACAGCCTAAATCGCTGAATATATCCACACAAATCTCAGAGGGAATGCTATCAGGATGAAAACAAAAAAATAAATCAGATGAACCATCATTTGTCCAAACTAAAGAATCGGGTGGAGTCAAAGTTTCAACCCCAATTGGAACGATAAAAATTCCATTCGTAAATCCAGAAGAATCAGGCTGCGGATCGATAAAGAAAAAATAATCTTCGCAACCTACTACAGTTGGAATTGAAAAGTCAATAAATTCGATGGTACGCTCTTGCACGTTCTCGCATCCGTCACCGCTTACGGTTTTGAGCTGAATCGTTTCCGTTGTGTTTGTTTCAAATTCTTTAAAAACATGATCGCCAGTCAAGGTGCTTCCATCTTCAAATTGCCAGATATTTTCAAAAGGAGCTACACCATGTGGTGCTGCATCTAATCGCACTTTTACTATCGGTTTCACAGTAGTTATTGATTCTTCAAAATCTATAAAAGCGTTTCTAAAAAGTTGTTCAATATCATTTGTTTTAAAGGAAATTTTCAACTCAGGAGCGCACTCATCTAAACAGTTTTCTTCTTTTATATTTCCATAAAATTCACTTACCCCAGCCACAGTTTCCTTACCTGTAAAAAGGTAATAATTATCGTCACCAGCCACTAAGTTTTTGTTTTCTCCATCAACGATTAGCGTTGCTTTAAAAACTGGTTCGTCCGTAAGATCTGGATCTACTTCCAATTTTTGGCATCCAAAAAACAGCCCCATTCCCAATAATATGATTGTAAGTTTTTTCATGTTATTTGAAAATTTTCAATTTAATAAAGGCCTCAGCAGTCATCAAATTTGACTTTGGTTGATCTGCGTTTTGGAAGTAATTATTTAAATAATATTTCCCCCTCAAACCTACATTCAAAAATCTAAAATCCCTTTCATAAGCAACTTGTGCTGCCCAATTAAATTTAGGAATTTCGGGAGCATCATTTGAATTTAATCTTCCTGATTGAAACTCAGATCGAGGTAATGCAGCAATTCTCTCAACAGTTTCTTTTTCACCCAGAACAGCTAATAAATAATTACCAGACACTCCAGCTGTAATTTTATTTTTTCTAAAATTGTAACCGATGTTCAATGGAACTTCAAGAATCGAAAGAGATTCAGGAGTTAATCTTTGGGTGGATGTCGTACTACCAAAACCGTAGGTAATTTGATTCGTAGTTTTTGTTGCCTCAAATTCACCACCCAATTGATTATAAATTACTCCTGAACCTAAACTTAAACGATAATTAAAACGATATTCTGCATACAATCCAGCTCCCCAGCCTGAAACAGAGTTGCTTTGATTGTCAACTATTCCTTTTCCAATCAATCCAAATTCCCAAGAAGTATGCTTCATTTTTCTAATTGGAATTAATTTATTATTGAATGTTCCTTCTGGAAATTCAATCTTAAATTCTTTGGATTCTAATTGTGATAATTTCTGTAATTCTTCACGTTCTTCAAGTATTGATTCATCTATAAAATCTGAGTTTATAACTTTAGTACTTCTTTCTAAATTATTGTTATTCAGCTCATTAGAAATTTCTTGACTTGTAAATTTAGTTGGATTTTCTACAATGAAATTATTGAATTCATTTACCTCAGTATTTACTTTTTTTACAGGAATTGGTATCTCTTCATTTTCAATTGTTGTCACCCAAACATTAGGTTTCATCGCTATATCAGCAACCTCTTTTTCAATATTTTTGTGCAGATTTTTGGACGTGTTTATTTCTTTAGGTTGATCAATATTAATACCTGTTTGGTTGGCTATCGGTTGTTTTTCTTCATTATTAAAATAATAAAAACTAAAAGCAACTAATGCCAATATCCCACCAATTCCTGTAAACCAAAAGAACAATATTCTCTTCTTCTTGCTATCACGAGCATCTAACTCACCTAACACTTCATCCCAAGCAGCATCGTTAAATAGCGTCTCGTGATTGTCCAGTTTATTCTTAAAAAAATCATCAAGCCTGTTTTTCATGGCTTATATTTTTTACGTGAGTAATATTTTTTTTTATCATCGTAGTCAATCGCTTTCGGGCATCGCTTAGATGCCATTTGGAAGTGCCATCACTTATTGACAACATCTCCCCTATTTCTTTATGTGAAAAACCATCAATTGCAAAAAGGTTAAAAACCTTTTGAGCCATCGGAGGTAATTTTCTTACAAATTCTAACAAATGTTCTGCGTCTAATGCCAAGTCAGCGGTATTCCAATCATTTTCAGAAATCAAGCTGATTGGTTCACTGAAATCTTTCATTTCTACCAGATCGTTTCGTCGCTTATTTTTTCTGTAATCATCAATCACTGTATTTACCATGATCTTTCTACTCCAAGATGAAAAAGGGATATGAGATTGATACTTGTTCAGATTATCCAAAATTTTCAAAAAAGAAGTATTGACTAATGCGTTGACTTCTTGATCATTGTTTCGATACCTTCTACCTACACCTACCAAAAAGGAAAAGCAATGTCGATAGAGCGAATGTTGGGCTCGTCGATCATTTGCTTTGCAGCCTTTTAATATTTCAGGTGAAGGTTGGTTCATAAAATTCAAAAGTGATGGCACCAATTGCTTGGTGCCATCATCTTTATTATAATTTATTGATTTATTAATTATTGATAATCAGTCGTTTAGCAATACTTCGATTGCCATCTACCAATCTTACAAAGTATAAACCCGAATTAAGATTAGTCAAATTAATTTCGAAGCGTTGAGTATCTTTTGAGATATTCAACGATTGTGTTTGGAGTATTTTTCCAGACACATCAGAGATACTCAAATTCACGTTTCCGCTTTCTGTAGAGGTAATTTCAATGGTTGTCGAACCTGAAGTTGGGTTAGGAAATAATTTCACATTACTTACATAATCCAAGTCTTCAACACTACTTGGACCATTGGAGGTAGTGATATTTCCTTCATAAATATTGAAATTTAAATCATCTACTTCAGAATTGTTCGGTCCAAGGATTACAGTGAAAAATGCATTTTCATGACCTGGAATATCAATATAAACATGGTATGTTCCCCATGCCAATGATGGAAATGAAAATTCCCCACTATCGTTCGTTTTGACATATTGAATCGGTTCGCGACTTTCGTCAAATAGTATGATAGAAATTCCATCCAAAGTCAATCGGCCGTTATCTACAGTACCTCCAAAACCAGGCACCTTTGTTACATTTCCAGCAATACTACCCTGGCCAGGTTTTCTAATGATGTCAAAAATAAAGACATCAAAACTGTTCCAAACCCCAGCAGTATTTGAATAAGGAATCGTAATCTTATCAGCCTCAGAAGACAAAGAAGTCGCAAAGTGATAAGTTGGAATAAAAGTGGTACCATCTGGTTTAATCGCCTCTGCTCTTACAATATACTCTCCATCCACAACATCTGTAAAGTTGTAGAATGGGAATCCATTCAAATTCACAATATCAGTTATGGCAGCAGTAGTACCAGTAGCCGCATCAATCAATAAAACTGAGCCGGTTACAAAAACAGGGAATTGAGTAGAATCAGCAGTATAAATATATCCACTGATATCATTCTCTACTCCTGGAGCTGGACCTTGTCCACTACATGCCTCAGCAACACAACCATTGGCGTCAACAATAGTTACACAATGAATTGCTGCATCAAGGGTAAATAAAAATGGGTCAGTTGAGCCATCATCCCATAAGTAAGTAAATGGTTCTGTACCTGTTGCTGCTGCAAAATATCCACCCAAATCTTCAATAAATTCTACATTAGCGGTACAAGTCGAGTCCCCAGGAGTTCCATCCGAAAAGAAGTAACAATCTTGAGCAGAGCACCCATCAAGGTCGAATACGCTTACACAATAAAGGCCACTTGAGGTTGGTGTAATTGTTTGAGTCGTTTCGCCTGTACTCCAACTATACAGCACAGCTGCATTTCCTGAATTTGCAAATAAATCATCTCCAATTTGTTCAATGGTTACAGAACATGGAAAAGGATTAACACTTACATCATAGCATGCAGAAGAAGTACATCCATTTCCATCAGTCATGGTAACACAATAGATAGTCGAATCCAATCCGATGATTGATTGTGTAGTTTCTCCAGTATTCCATAAAAAGGTAAATGGTGGAGCACCTCCAAACCCATCTGCAAATAATTCACCATCTGGGAAAGGCACAATCCAAACGCCACAAGTATCATTAAATATTGGACCTCCGACATAATGAGAACATCCTTCCGCAATACAACCCTCTGCATCTGTCACAGTTACACAAAAGAATCCAGTGTCTTGAGGCATAATGGTTTGAGTGGTTTCACCTGTATTCCAAACATATGTATATGGAGCGGTTCCATATGCATCTGCAACTAAATTGCCATCTGGATCACAATTTACAAAGACGCCGCAGGTATCATTCCAAACTTGTCCAATATAATCATAACAAGCCTCAGCACTACAATTATTCGCAATATCAGTTACGGTTACACAGTAGATACCATCGCTTAATGGATTAATTGTGTTTGTCGTTTCGCCTGTACTCCACAAAAAAGTAACATTTGTTGGATCTGTAACGAAAACTTCCAGTGTTTGACCAAATTCAAAAATAATTGCATCACAACCCAATCCTGGATCATTTCCAACATAATGAGAACATCCCTCTGCAACACAGCCATCTGCATCAGTTATAGTTACACAATAATACCCAGTGTCTTGAGGCATAATAACTTCAGTCGTTTCGCCAGTGTTCCATAGATATGAAAATGGAGCAGTTCCGAAAGCAGCTGCTACTAAATTCCCATCAGGATCACAGGTGACTTGAGCAAAACA
>CALHBQ010000305.1 GCA_937930815.1 uncultured Saprospiraceae bacterium
CTACATTTAGCAATGGGTAACCCTGAATCCTTAAAACTAAGAAATTCTTCTTTTGATCAATTGCTTCCGTTTTGGCCAAAAAAGCAAAGATTTTTTCCTAAAGAATTTTCAAATAAAACCCTCATTGAAAGTGTCCAAAATATAGAGAAAGCTGGACTTTCTGCCAATGAGTATTTGGTGGTTTATTCATCTAAGGAATACAGGGCTTTATATTTCAGTGAAAATGTATATGAAATTTTAGGTTATACTGGAGCGGAATTAGTAAACCTAAAAACTTTTGCATTTTTCAATCTGGCAAGTATTTCTCACCTCAAATTCATTTACCATTTAAAAAAATTTGATAATGCTTTCAAAAAGTTAAATAAGGAAAAAGGTTTTAACCCACATTATATAAGAAACAGTGTGGTCGGATTGAAGCTCAAAACTAAAGGTGGAATTGAGAAAACATTTATGATGATAAATCAATTTCAAGTTAATAAGGATTTTGAAGTGCACGACACTAATGTTTGTAGCTTTATTGATATCAGCCACTTGTATTCTAACAAAAAATATTGGGGAATATACAGAGCCTTTAATGATTCTGATAGTTCGATGAAGGTTTACTCCAGCAAAGGAAAAGCGGCGAAGCGATTTATTAGCACAAATGGAAAAGCCATTTTGAAGTTGAAGTATGAGGGATTTACAGACGAAAAAATACAGGAATTATTGAATATGAAAAAAGCTTCTTTTGAAAAACACAGAACAAACATGCTGGAGACTACTGGTGCAAAAGACCTTACATCGCTTATCCAAATTCTAAAATATTGTGATATTATTCACTAAAAAAAGTACCTGTTTTTTGACCCAAACACAAATACACTAAACTCAATTACTAATTCAATCCAATGTTCAAAACAAAAAAAGAGTTAAATCGAGGGTTTCTGCATGAGCAATTTAGGAAGCTGTGGGCGGAATTATTCCAATTCCACGACAATGGGCCTAATGCAGATGAGCTAATTAAGAGTCTAAAAGTTTTAGAACTAAGCGATTTGCTCCGGCCTGAAATAATCTTAGTTTATTCATTAGAAAAATTTGAGCCTTTATATGTCTCAGATAATGCGGAGAAGGCGCTCGGGTACTCCGTAGAAGAGTTATTAAAAGCAAAATCTTTTTTCTTTTTTAAGCTACTTGCTTTCCAACAAATTGCCGCTCCAATCAAAGTTGCCAAATGGGTAAGAGCTTTTTGGGCACTTGAAAAAGATATAGTAAACCATCCTAAAAAAATGGAAACCTACCTTGGTGGGATTCGCTCCAAGTCAACAAATGGGCTCTCAAAGACTTTCTTAATGAGAAATAGCTATATCGTCGGCCCCAATTACGAATTACCCAAAAATGTCGTTTTTTACTTCACTGATATTACCCATTTATTTCGAGGAAATTTCTACTGGGTCCTTTTTCGATCTATTGGATTATTTAAAAGCTATACTAAACTTCACATCTCTGGAGGTTCCAAAAGAGAATCCAATAATCTGATAACCACGAGGGAAAAAGAAATTCTAATTCAATTTTCGGAAGGAAAGTCCAATAAAGAAATCGGTGATTTTTTAAAAATCACTACCGGAACCGTTGAAAAGCATCGTAGAAATATGTTGGAAAAAACAGGCGCAAGAGATACCACCGCCTTGATTCACTTTTGCAAGCTGTGCAAAATCCTCTAAAAAAAGGCGACATCAATCCTACCCTGTTGTTTGTTTATACTGTACATGATAGTATATGCAGAGCAATTAGATAATGATGTCTACCTTTTTTGATTTCTTTACAAAATCTAAATTAATCAGCTTAAATTTTAAATCGGGGTATTTCAAAAGAAAGGACATCATTTTACACTTTCAATGATTGTTTATTCAAATCCTTGTAAAGCACTTTTAGGTGTGTATTAAAAAATGATGCCCCACTCTTTTATAGTATAATCAAGAAAATTATTTAAAGCAATATTTCATAGTGAGTATAGCTAATAGAATAGCTCAAAATTGCGATATAAGTATTGAAAACTTTATACTCAAATTAGGTATAAGCAAAAAAAAAGCTGTCGGTACACTGTTTATTGTTGTCTGTATTATTGACATCGTCAAATTTTTGTTTTAGAATATCATCCCCCTTTATTTGTGACATCAAAAGTGCATATATATTTTTTGCACTATGAAACACTTTTTTAAAAATACTGCTCTCAGTTTGTTTGCATAAAACTGAATTTTGGATTTCCTTATATTGAGATACCCATCTCTTTATGAGGAATTCTGCTTTTTAGGCCATTCGTTACGGCAATCTGTAGTTTGTCCTCTATTAGAGGTTGTCTGCGGTTTTGGTCTTTTAAATATTTTATTATTGGCTTTAAGTCTACTTTATTTGTGACATCAATAGTGCATAAATTTCCTCGCACTATGAAACACTTATCTTAAAATGTATTACCATCAGTTTGATTGAATTAAAACTGAGTTTTGGATTTCCTTATATTAAGAAGCCCCTCTTTTTATGAGGAATTCTGCTTTTAGGCTATACTTAATAGAAAATGCTGTTTGTACACCGTTTTATGTTGTTTGTATTTTTATTGTTACCAATATTTCACTTATCTCTGTAATTTGATTTTCTTTGAGAAGCAATATTTATTGAATCTTCCCCCACACTATGATTCACTTTTTCATTGAGATTTCTACGATTAGTTTTGTTTGCTTTACTAAAAGTTGAGATTTCCTTATACTAAGACCTACAAAACCTTTGATATAAGGAAATCTTTTTTTCTTCTTGTATAATTCCAAATATCACGACTTCACTTTTTATCTTTGGTGCTTTACCTACAAACGATTAAATCGGTATGTCCGATAGATTACTCCCGCTGTTAGCTATCATTTTACTTTTTTGCGCTCCCGCAGCAAAAGGGCAGGACTATTTAACGGAATTATCAAGCTACACTCAAAAAGATGGTCTCTCAAGCCGATTTATAAAATGGGTGTATGAAGATAGTCGAGGATTTGTTTGGGTACCCACCCAAAATGGATTGAATCGATTTGATGGTCACGACTTTAAAGTTTTTACTAAAGAAAACTCCAACCTCTTCATAGATCGCTGTGCAATGGTTTTTGAAGATGTAAATGGAAACATTTGGGTCGGTTATCAGACTACAGGAAGTTCGGATGTGTTCGGTTGGCACTCTATTATCACGCCTGATTTTGAAATTTTTGATTTAGATGAATTTTTCAAAAACGAAATCCCTTTTCCTGCCAAAGAAATTCATCGGGTTCGGGAAGCTCCTCAAAAGGGGATAATCATCACGACCAATACTGGAGCTATCTATAAATATGACGGTACCTTCCAAAAATTAGCAGAAGACAAACAATTAAAAAACACTAATTTTCTTCACCTTGATTCCACTGGTAAAGTTTATTTTCTTTCTGCTAAATATTTGTTGATTGCTCAAAATGGGCATAAAACACAGACGAATAGCAGACCCGACATGCACCATGTTCCAATAATGAAGGATTCGAATATTTATTGGTACAGCTATGAGGACTTAAAGAATACTCCTTCTGAAGCCAAGATGGTTTCTTCAACAGAAACGGTTGATTTGTTACCTCGGCATTTTTTCAAAAAGAATGAAAAACTTCATATTGAAGACTTAATTCCATACTATAGCTACATTTCCTTTTGGTTTGAATATGATGATTTTTTGAAAAAAATCCACCCTGAAACAGGAGAAGTAGCTATCGTCAGTAAGAAGTTATCGGAAGAATACCCTAACGTCGATGTGCAAGCAGGGAGATTTTCAAGGAAAAATAAATATTGGTTTTGGAATTTGGAAGGTCTAAACCTTTTGACCTTTAAGCCCAATCCATTTCAAAGTTATTTAAAGGGAATTTCGCAAAGTAGCAGAGCCATTTATAAAGAGAATGAGGAAATGTTCTTAATCGCTCCGAGAGTCCCATATTTCAATCCAGAAACCGAAGAAATTAGACAGGTGACTAATCTTCAATTTCCACCTACAAGAAGTTTTGTACGACTGAAAGATGATAAACTTCTAATGGGCGACTATGGAAATAGAGTTCATATTTACGATTTAAAAACAGAGACTTCCAAATGGATCTCTTTGAGAGAGAAAGATAAATCAGAATTCAGTGTAAAAGGTTTTCTAACGCCTTTTATGGATAAAGCTGGCAATATTTGGATAGGTACCGACAATGGAATTGTAAGTTTTAACCAGCAGCTTGATTCCACGGAGGTTTTTAAAAATTACAATCAATTTGAAGCGCTTTCCAAAGAAAAAATCGCTTGTTTTAAAGAGTACTCCGATGGTATATGGGGTGCTTCTTCCAATGGGATTTTCATACTAAAACAGGATGAAGGTATCACCGCATGGTATCGTCCTTTGCCCGATTTGAGAGTAGAGCATTTCTTGAGAGAAGGTAATATTTTTTGGTTGGCAACCTATGGCGAAGGGTTGATAAAATGGAATTCGAAAACTGATGAAGTCAAAAAATACGGAATAGCGTCTGGCTTGCTGGACGAACATTTGATGGCCGTTTATTCAGATGAAAACGAAAACTTGTGGGTGACCACCAATTGGGGTTTGGCTCGATTTAATCGGCAAAAGGAGACTTTCAACGTATTCTTGAAATCGGATGGAATCAATCACAACGAGTTTAATATCTCCTCTCATTTTCAAGATGAGGATGGCAAGTTGTTTTTTGGTGGGTTAGACGGTATTACCGCTTTTGACCCAAACAATTTTTCAGACACTGAAAAAGATTCGCTTGCAAAATTTGTTTTGACGGGTTATGAAGAAGTGGATGCCAAATATAATTTCATTACTGACAAGACATCTAGTTTCCTAAAAGAAAGATCTATCAAAATCGCTCCTGAAGTTAAAACATCTACATTAAGATTTGCGCTTTTAAATTATGAAAACACCGATTTTACTCGCTATGGACATAAAATTGAAGGATTGGATAAGGATTGGATTTTTGAAAAAGAAAACTATTTAAAACTCAGCCGCTTGCCTTACGGAAAATATACCTTGCGTTTAAAAGCCATTGATTACCAGGGAAATGAATACAGTGAATTGGCCGTTCCACTGAAAATAATTGCCCCTTTTTATATGAGAACCATTTGGCAATTAATTGGTGTTTTACTTTTGGGCGGTTTGATTTTTTATACTTTGAGACGACGAGAAAATTATTTGCTAATTAAGCAGGAAAAGCTCGAGCAAATTGTCAACGAAAGAACTTCTGAGCTACGAAGTCTGAATGAAACGAAGGATCGGCTTTTTGCAATCTTAGCGCATGACTTACGCAACCCCGTCATTGCATTTGAAGAATTGTCTGAGACGCTCAATTACTTAATTCAGAAAAATGATCCGGTGCAACTCTCCAAACTTGGAACCCAAGTCGAACTGGAAGCCAAACAATTGCACCACCTCTTGGACAACCTGTTGAATTGGGCATTGACCCAAAGAGAGGAGGTTCCTATTGAACTTTCCTACTTTAATTTAAAAATCTTCTTAGAAGAAATGACTCAAGTGTTTGATGGCTTGGCAAAAGGTGAAGGAATCAAGCTCTCTGTGGAATGCGATGCGCATGTTGAGTTAAAAACGGATAGAAGATTATTGGAAATTGTTTCGAGAAATATACTGACCAATGCGTTCAGATACACGAAGAAAGGTGGAAATGTCAATGTCTTTGTTCAAAAACAAAAAGAGAATATTCTAATCAATTATGAAGATGATGGAGAAGGGATGACTCTTATGGAATTGGAAAATCTTTTTGATGTAAAAAGAAAATTTCGTTCTAAAGGAACTACCTCAACTGTATCTTTAGGAATGCATCTTAGTAAAGAAATTTTGGAACTGGTAGAAGGGGACATCTCTGCTAAAGCGCAAATTGGAGAGGGAACGTTAGTCACCATAAAACTGCCTATTTATACCTAAATCGGGCATATTGTTAAATATATACTGTTTTTTTCAGATATTTCGTTTTCATTTCAGCCATTCTACGATATAATTGGCTGTTTTTGAGCCAAAATATTAGCAACAAAAGTGCTCTAAACATTTATGAGGTAACACTATTGTTTTTACAAACATTGAAATTCTGTGGACAAACATCGTATTCTAATCGTAGAGGATAATTTTCTCTTTGCTGTAAAATTAGAAAAGAACTTGACCCAATGGGGACATGAGGTTATTGGTATCTGTGAAACAGGTCAAAGTGTTTTGGATTCATTGGAAACAGAAACGCCTACCTTGATTTTAATGGATATCAATCTCAAAGGCAGCATGAATGGCGTTGAAACAGCTAAACAAATCCGCCACAGAGGAATTCCTATTGTTTTTATCACCGGACGCACAGATGAGGAAACCTTCACAGAAGCAAAAAATACTTCTGGCATCACCTATTTAGTCAAGCCGTTTGACTTGATGACCTTACGTGGCATCATCGACTTCAATCCTTATCTACAACTCGATAATCAGCCTGAAGAAAAAGAACAAACCGATTTCTTGTTTTTGAAACGAAATAAGGAATTAGTCAAGGTAAAAACCTCCGATATTGATTACATAAAATCCGATCGAAACTATTGCGATATTCATGTTGGAGAGAAGGTTTATTTTATGAAAATCTCGCTTACACAGCTTATCAAACAACTGCCATCCGATACTTTGGTAAAGCTTCACAGAGCATATATCGTTAACCTCAATAGCATAGAAGGGCTCGTGCTTTCTGAAAATATTGTAAAAATTGCAGGTAAGGAATTGCCAATTGGACGAAAATATAAAAAGGATTTTCTTGAAAAGATTAATGAATTCAGAATTCAGTAGCGGAACAAAAATGTTCACTTTATTGATTCATTTTTTAGTTTAAAAAGAAGTAGGCACTCTATAGTGCCTTTTTTTTGTTTAAGATTAAAACTATCCAAATTAGATACATAGCCATTCTTTATGTTTACCTTCTGCTTTTCCTATTAACCTTATTATTGAGATTCATCATTGCCATAGCACCAAAAGCATGCAAGAAAATAAACTAGAATACAGACGAGAGCTAAAGCACATTCAGTACGAAAAATACTTTGGAGCTTATGATGCAAATATAGAATCACTTGATAAAATAATAGAAAATGTAAAGGAGCAAGAAAAGAGCAATCAAATAAACCATGATGTGATTTTAGTCCTTTCTCGTAAAAACCGAAAAGTTGAATATTTGACAAAAAATGTTCTTGATCTTATTGGTTACTCTGTCCAAGAAATTGAAAAATTGGGGAGTGCTGTATTCTTCAAAATAGCAAAGTGGGGGCATATTGATTGTCTTCGAAATTCTCGAAGATGGACAAATGCTTTTAAAGAGGAAAAGTTTGAGAACCTAGATGATTCGACTAAAAACACAAAAATTCTTTGTGGCTTAAAGGTCAAAACAAAGAATAACGGAATTGTAACGCTATTAGTAAAGTCCTTCAACCCAGGAGCGAATGATGAAAATTCAGATACCATCATTTATTATTTTACGGACATTAGCCATCTTTTCAAAGGTGATTCCTATTGGATAAATTATGTGAGTGGAAATAAATCGACCAGGCAATTTCGACATTCAAGTGAAAATGTAAAAACGACCAAGCACATCATTAGTGGAAGAGAGAAAGAGGTTTTGTTAGCGACAATGGAAGGGAGAAATAAAAGTGAGGTAGGTATCCTTCTCAATATTAGTCCAGAAACTGTTTCAAAACATAAAAAGAATATGCTTGCCAGAACTGGTGCGAAGGATACCACCCCTCTTGTCCACATACTGAAAATATGTGGAGTCATATAAAAGTGCTTTAACAAAGTAATGCAATTTAGATATGTTTTAATTCTTAGAAAATAACCCTTTGGGGTATTATGTCTCATCTTAACATGTCACGAATATATTTAACACTACTTTTAAAAAGTTATCAAAAAAGGCGCCCTTACGGACGCCTCAACTGATTTTAGCATATACTATTCAAAACCTAAAACTCAATTCTTTTTTAACCCAAATCCCGAAGTGAAATCGGGACACGTTTGGGTTCTACTTAGTTACAATTGCGGATATTTCCAGTTCCAGATACATCAGAAGTCACGCTCGCATCACCTCTGTAGCAAACATCACCTGAACCTGAAATTTCGATTTCTAAAGTATTTTCAACATTAATTTGGCAATCGCCAGATCCGTTGATTTCGATTTTAGCATCTTGAGTAATTAGTTCAAAATTTTCAACATCGCCTGAACCTGAAATTTCAATATCTTGAGATGCCGCTGTACCAGACAATTCGAAATCCCCTGATCCGCTTACATCAATTTTCACCTCTCCCATGTTGTCTCCTAAATCCATTTTAAAATTACCAGAGCCAGAAACCTTTAGCTCCAAATCATCGATGTTTTGAAAAACACCATCGGTTCTTACGCTGCTACTACCAGATACTTTTACCTTTTTGAGTGCAGAAACGGTTGCATAAATTTCAACGTCCTCATCAACATTCACACAACGTGAATCATACTCAAATTTCAAGATTCCATTATTGACACGAGAACCGTCTACCAAATCATCAATTATATTGTCATAAGACTCAATGATAATTTCTTGGTCTGCTCCTTCTTTGATAGTCAAGTTCATTCCTGCGGTTAATTCGAAGCCATCGACTTCATCAAAATCAACAGTACGGCTTACGATGCTACCTTCTTCATTGAGACAACCAAGGCCGCCATCTACACAACTTGTAAATCCGATTGTTGCGATTCCTAATAATGTGATAAAAACTACTTTTAAATTTTTCATGATAAATAAATTTTTGTCGGATGATTACTTAAATTTTAACATAAGTATTCCCCTATCAAAAGGGACACTTTTGAATTTTTAAATACAGTCTTATTTTATAAAATTATTTGTTCTTAATTACAATCTTTTAAGTCAACTGATCCTGAATTACTAGTGTTAATTTGGGGCATTCCTCTGTAACAAACATCACCTGAACCAGAGATTTTCAAATCTAATTTACTTTCTACAAAAACTTGGCAATCAATTGAACCAGAGGCAGTTATATCCGTATTCCGAGTCTTAAGTCCGAATGATTTTATATCTGCCGAACCTGAAATATTTACTGAATGAGTGATTGCTTCTCCAGTCAAATTCAAATCCCCGCTACCACTTATTGTCGAATTGATATAACTCATATTGTCTCCCAAGTCTAATTTCAAATCACCACTTCCAGTAACATTCAATTCCAAACTATCAATATTTCCAAAGACGCCATCCGTCTTCACTTCTCCAGAACCATCAATCGAAATTCCTTTTAAAAATGGAAGCGTTGCTGTGATTTTAATATCATCAAAATTCACACAATCATTAATTCCAACACGCCATTTTCCATTTTCAACAAAAGAATCATCCATCATTCTATCAATCAAATTGGATTCGGAACGAACCTCTATTAATTGTTCTGAACCTTCTTTGATTTCCAGTTCAATTGCTCCAAAAAGTTCAAATCGATCGATTGCATCTAATTCGATTATCCTCGTTTCGTTACCTCCACTTCCGGTAAGACAATCGTTAAAAAGCTCTGCACTACAACTCCATTGAGTCGTCACTACAACCAATAAAAGCAAAGCAATTAATGAATTTATTTTTCTCATAAGAAATTGATTATCAATTCATTAGAGTAACTAAGCTTTTCTATATCTAAGACAATCCTAAATCAAGCTACCCTAAAAAAAATTAAGTTTTTTTTAAATAAAGTTTATTCTTTAATTAATCTAAAATTGAAAAATTGCTTTAGCCCTTTCAGGGCAAATTAAGCCTGAAAGGCTTTCAGAAAACAGCGTTGGGCAACGCCCAACGAACTTGATTTCTCTCGATTTAGCCCTGAAAGGGCGAAAGCCAAAATAAATCTAAAAATTCAATTTTGTCTTTGTGTTGATTTCAAAAAAATTATTCCTTATCAGCAACACACCGAATTGAAAGTTTTCGATTTTCTACATTTTCAATCGGATGTGCATGAAAGACTTCATTGGTTCTATAATCCGTTGGTTCAAAATAAGTACCCGCCCCTCCGTATATATGTGCGTGGTAATATTCCGCAAATTTATTCATCTCATTAATCCAAATCGAAGTAGCATTTCCTTCTCCGATGAACAATCTTTTTTTGTATTGAAATCCCACTCCTTTGAGCGAAAGACCAGATTCATTTCGATGATTCGTATTATCATCCCAACCCTCTTTATCCATCAAATCTAAAACTTCATTATTGGAAAAATTACTTTTTAAAGTTTCCCAATCTTTTATTTTTGGAACCCGCCAACCTGTTGGGCAAGCATCTTTCAAATCAAAATAAGGATACAATCTACCATACTTTTCGCAGTTCTTTTTTTTCTTTTTGAAACAGGTTGATTCTGGAGTCGTGAAGTTCAGATTTTCTGCAAACCATAATTGATTTCCTATTTCTACAATTTTGTAAACGGCTCCATCACGTTTATCAATAATCGTTTGTTGGGCTAAAAGGAATCCAACAATCATCAAACCCAAAACCGTAAAACCTACTCTTTTCATAATGATATAATTAGCTTCAAGTTGCGATGTATTCACAAATGTGTTGGTTGAGCGAATGTGTTGGCTGAGCGAATGCGTTGGCTGAGCGAAGCCGAAGTCAACAAACATGGAAATCGAACTTCGTGCCTGTACCCTTCGGCTTCGCTCAGGGAACGCATCTCACTTAGGGAACGCATCTCACTCAGGGAACGCATCTCGCTCGTCCTAACTTCCAAAATAAACTGCTCCTCTCAATCCAAGATGCAACGTACTTCTTCTTTCCAGCCCCAAATCAATCAAACTCTTTTCTGCCCATAATCCCAATTGCCATCTCAGGTTATCATTAAGGCCACGCTCGATTCCTGCATTTAAAAAAGCAGATCCGAAGTAAAGAAAATATCTATTTTCAATTAAACCTATAGAATTCTGATTAGGCGTATTGTATGAAAATTTTTGAGGTAAAAACAATTGCCAAGACACTCCCGGATTCACATAAAAAGAAGCATTCTTTTTCGTTGGAATATTAAAGCTTAAGCCAACTGGCAAATCGAAATAATTATTCGTCACAGAAATACTTTCCAAATTCTGATTGATAAAAGCAGTATGCGGAAAAGTGTTTTCTAACCCAGCATTCACCCCATTCAAATCGACGTTATAAAATTGGAAATTATATCTAAAATCAGCAGTCAATCCAAAGTTTTCAATGAGTTGTAATTGAGTTGAAATACCCGCACTGTAACCTGGATCTTTGGAAGCATCCACATCTGTAAAAGTGGTAAAAGTCCCACCTGTCAACCCTAATCTGAACTTCGGTTTTAAAACATATTTAGGCATCACTCCAATCACTCTCGAATCTGCATTACCCAAATTTATTTTCATCTGAGTTGGATACTTTTTTGAAAAACGAGCATAGCGTGATTCCACATTTTCCATTTCTTTCGGTGGTAATGCAGCAAATTTTTCTTTCCAAATCGCCACTAATTTAGCCGATGACTCTTCATCCTTTTTGTTAATGTTATCAAATGATTGTTGGTTACTTCTTTGCGCCGCTTCTATGGCCGCCCAGTGACTTTCTTTTGATTCTAATATTCGATTTCCAGCTATCAAATCATTCACAAGGCTTTGTAAATCAGCAATTTGCGAATTACGATTTGCAATTAATTCTTCAACTCTTTTTGCTTTTGATTTAACAAATTTGCTTTGTGCTTTATTTGATACGAGTACTTCACCTAAATCCTTTTCCAACTCAAGTGTATGTTTAGAACAGTTTTTCCAATTGGTTTCTAGCTCATTCTTTTCAGCTAATAAAATTTCATTTTTTTCTAAAAGTACTGCCAACTCATTTTGAATCGAATTATGATAAAATAAAAACCCACTAAACAATAATAACGCCGCTGTCGCAAAACCCCAAAACATCGGCATTCTCCAAAATGGCGGCGGTGTCTCCATCTGCTCAACTACCCCATCCCACACGTGGTCAGATGGCTCGCGATCGAAGCCATCTAGCGCGTTGTTGAAAAAATCTTCTATGTTATTTTTATCTGCCATAATCTCTTTATTCGGTGCACGGTTAAAGGTTCACGGTTTGCCTCCCTCCAATTCATTTTTCAAAACAGCTTGTAATTTCTGCCTTGCCTTCATGTAATGAGTTCTTAAACTGACCTCCTTGATTCCTAACTGCTCCGATATTTCTTTAAAAGAATATCCCTCAATTGCCTTCAAATTAAAAACCGTTTGATAAGGATCTGGCAATGCTTGTATCATACTAATTACCGCATCCGCCCTATCCTTTTGCGAAAAACTTATATCTACTAATTGTTCGTGATTCAACCTTACTTCTTCAATATCAGAAAACTTTACCTTTCGATATTTTCGAATATTCATGAGCGCAGTATTGACCATCACTTTTCGCATCCATGCCTGTATTGCGCCCTGCCCTTTGTATTGATGCAAGTCTCTAAATATTTTAAAAAATCCTTCTTGCAAAATGTCTTCTGCCTCTACTTTCGTTTTCGCATATCGTAAGCAAACACCATACAGGTAGACCTTATATTGGTCATACAAGTATCGCTGTGCTTTTCTATCGCCCTGCTTGCAGGCAGCTAATAGATTCGCTTCGATTTGCTGATTTTTCGACAAAAGATTTAGGTTTTATTTTTAATGGTGCAGATTATTTGGGTTTTGTTGTAGAACTTCATTTTTTTTTAAAATGAGCGTTGAAAGTTGTAGATTTAAAGTTCAAAGTTCCACGAGCGACTCGTTCAACATTGAACCTTTAACTTTCAACTTATTCCTTCATGCTCACACCCGAAGTTAAAAAATATATCAATCAATCCGTTCTTTGCTGGTTGGCGACTGCTTCCGCGGAAAACGTACCGAATGTTTCACCGAAGGAAATATTCACCTTTTTTGGCGAAAGCCATATCATTATCGCCAACATTGCCTCGCCAAACACGCTGCGAAACATTCGTCAAAATCCACAGATTTGCGTTAGTTTCATTGATATTCTGGTACAAAAAGGTTTTCAAATAAAAGGGACAGCGGAGATAGTCAAAAAGTCTGCTTCTGAGTTCCTGGAGTTAGAAAAACCGCTTTTAGAAATGACAGGTGGGCAATTTCCTTTTGCTTCCATCACTAAAATTTCAATAGAAAAAGTAAAACCTATTCTTGCGCCGAGGTATTTGTTGTTTCCAGAAACGACAGAGGAAGAACAAATTGAAAGTGCGAAAAGGACTTATGGAGTCAGTTAAAAAACGTATCCACGTCTTTTTAGACGGAATTTTTGTCTCCAAATTTTAAATTCAAAAACTATTTTGTAAGTATGCGGAACTTCAATTTCAAATGGTTAAAGAATCTGTGGCCTTTAAAAGGGAAACGGATGAAAAAAATTAAATCCTTAGAAATTGGCGATTTAATTCAAGATGAACGATTTAATAATTGGTGGGAAAGTAGCCCAATATCAATTCCATTTTTTGATAATAAGAAGATAAAAATCACCTTCATAGATTTCACTCCTGAAAAAGATAAAAAATTCATTGATGAAGCCGATAGTGCGTTAAGAAACTTTTTAAAGAAAGATAAAGAAGATAGGCTTGAACTCTCAAAAATAGTTTACAAGAATTGTATGGATTATGTAAATAAAATCGGTGAAGACGTGTTCAATACAGATATTTTTAATGAACCATTTTGGGAGATGAAAGAAGAATATGAAATATGGAAATATGTTTATCCTCAAAATATCTACTTAACAAGAAGGGATCGAAGAGATAAAGATATTTACTTAACTCTATCTTCTGAATGTATTTGGGAACCAGAGCATGGCCTTCAACTTGTTTTTCGAAGAGGAATACAACTTACAAGAATTAGTACCCAAGACGGGCATATTACGGAGGCTGACGCCTATGACAAATTAGACAGTGAGGATGAATTATTAAGTAAATTCAAAAAATAAAAAAGAAGATAAAACATCATGAGTGATCCAAAACTAATATACGGCTTCGAGCATATCCCATATAAAATGGAATCCTTTTCCGAAAAGGAAATGACTGAGCGTAGCAAAACTTATTACGATTGGCTGGAAGAACGGCGCTCAGTGCGCGACTTTACAGATCAAGCGGTACCGAAAGAAGTGATTGAAAATTTGATAAAAGCGGCTTCCACCGCTCCGTCAGGTGCACATAAACAACCGTGGACATTTTGTGCAGTATCAGATCCAGCCATCAAAAAACAAATAAGAATTGCTGCCGAAGCAGAAGAAAAAGAAAGCTACGAATCACGCATGAGCGAGCGATGGAAAGAAGATCTAAAACCGATGGGTACCAATTGGCAAAAACCATTTTTGGAAACCGTTCCTTGGTTGATTATCGTTTTTAAGCGCGTGTATGAAATGGATGGTGATGTCAAAGCAAACAACTACTATGTCAACGAATCAGTCGGTATAGCCACTGGCATGTTGATATCTGCTATACATAATGCAGGCTTGGTGACCTTGACTCATACGCCAAGCCCGATGAACTTTTTAGCGAATATTTTGGAGCGTCCAAAGAACGAAAGGGCATTTTTATTGTTACCTGTTGGTTATCCGTCGTCTGATGCTTTAGTACCTAACAATCGAAGAAAAGGATTGGAAGAGATAAGCGTCTTTTATGAAGACGTATCTTAATGCCTCATTTTCTTTAAAGTCAATCAAAAACGACCCATAAAGAAAAAACAAATCAGAATCAAATAAACATGAACTTCAAATATTTACTCGGGTCAATTATTTCTGTACCACTGCTACCATTGATGTATTTTCAAGGAAAAAAAATACGTCAAACAGTACCCGAACTACCTGAGGCTCAGGGAATTGAAGGATTCGTTTCAAAAAGAGAAGGTCCTACTTTTAAACTATTGACGATCGGAGAAAGCACCATGGCTGGCGTTGGAGCCAAGACCCACGAAGAAGCATTTACTGGTACTTTAGCAAAAGAACTTGCCACTAAACTGGATGTCAATATCCATTGGAAAGTTTATGCAAAGAGTGGCTACACTTTAAAAAGCGTGACTCATAAAATACTCCCTCAGATCGAAGAAATAGACGCGGATTTAATCGTCATCGGAATGGGCGCCAATAATGCATTCAAATTATCGAGTCCTTCAAAGTGGACCAAAGATGTTGCGGAATTGATCAAAACGTTGAGAGTGCAATTTCCAAAAACACCGCTTGCGTTTATCAATATGCCTCCCATAAAAGACTTCCCTGCTTTTACGCCTACCATAAAATTTGTGATTGGTAATTTGGTTGATCTACTTGGAGGCGCATTAGAAAAAGAAATTAAAAATCACGAGTCGGTGTTTTTCAATTCAGAAAAACTTGCTTTTGATGACTGGACAGATCGATTTGGTTATGAGAAAGATCATTCCTTATTTTTTAGTGATGGGGTACATCCGACCGTATTAACCTATCAAATGTGGGCGACGAATTTCTCAAGCTTTTTGGTTAACGAAAAAATAGTTGAAGAACGCTTAAAAAATAACTTCCCTATTTCAAAAAAATAGCAAAACAGAAAGGGACAGTTTGCGGCCATCCCTCTCCTAATTTTTTTCTTAATCTAATTGAGTATACAACTCCTGTATTTCTTCTATATGCAATCGTCGATCATAGACTTTCAACTCATCGAAAAGTATCTCGGCACCAAATCCACCACAACAAATAGAATAAACATTCGGAGTCAGAATATCTTCATAAGTTGACTCTGAACCAGCAAATTCTCCATTGATAAACAAAGAGGCTTTATTACATTTTTTTCGAAAGACAACATGATCCCAATCACCATTGAGCGAAGCCCCTTTATTTGATTTTATTTCTGTAAAAGCGATAAACCCAATATCGCCTCTGTAATTAATTCCAGTCATATAACTATTTGCAGACCAATTAACAGTGTTCCCACCACCTGTTCCAGAACTTATAGTTTTGGTCCAAAAGCTAATCGTAAGTTCTTCTTTGTCATTGAATATTTCAGAAGGGATAATCAAAGATTTGTTTGGCAGATAGAGATGATAACAAACATTAAATGGCCCGTTCCGCCAATCTGAATCTCCGACTTCTTGAAGATCAGGATAGTTGCCAGTCTCGTCAGATAGACTACCTTGATCAAAACCATAGTGGGCAACCAATCCATCTTCAATATTTTTACTAAAAGGAACACTACAACCTTCGCAGGCAAGTGTCCACTCTTTTTCGTAAACTGGCCACTCTTTTTTAATATCCAAAAGGGTCAGTTTGTGAAAATGAAAATTTATGGCGGCTCTTAGATTCAAGCCAAAACCTGCTTTAGCAATCGTATTAAGTTCCCATTCACGGCATCCTTGAGGCGTAACATGAAGTTCTATACCACCCTCCACAAATGCAGATCCGCTAAAATCATGTTCTGTTATTTTGGGAATATCAAACTTATCATAAAATATTAGTTCAAATTTGGGTTTTACACTAAAAGAAAGTTTCGAATTTTTACTAATAACAGGTTTAGGCATTTTTAAATCCATAGTGTTTTTGTCTTTTCCTAAATGTGCTGGAGGTTCAAGTCCTGAACTAAGGACTCCATTCTCAACTAAAACATATGGATTAAATTGAATCAAACCTTTTGGATTAGAAACTGTACCCGTGCTTCCTATTTTAGAAGTAACAGTTGCTTCTATTGAGAAAGCAGGTGTAACACTCACTGGTATTCCTACAATATAAAATGTCAATGGCTTGAGAAAATTATTAGACTTCCCAAAAAAGAACTCAGCTAAATCTAATTTTTCCTCAAAAGCTATACCTCTTTGAAGATCCTGAGAACGATCCGCTAATGATTTCATATCTAATTCAACATCGATTGTTGAAGGAATTGAAATAAACAAAAAATTATTATCAAGGTCAATTTCCAAATCCAAAGAACAAAAAAGTTTTAAAGTACCCTTTACATCCATAAAAGTTCCGTTGAAAGGTATCGTATCAAAGTCAACTTGCAGAAAAGGGTCTGTACGGGTAATATCAATTAAACTAGTTTGAATGCGGTAAGAACCACTTTCAAAAAGATCAATCAATCGACCTTTTTCAGTTTTAAAAATCACTCTTTCAGGATCAGTTTCTCTCTCAATTACCTTTCGCAAAAAACCTTGGGGAGCAAAATCAGTAGGTTCAGAAACGATATAGTCTCCAACTTCAATAGAATCGAGCTGGCTATTTGTACTTCCAAAAACTACATAAAAACTGTCTGTTCCAATCAATAAATCTCTGGTTTCACTTCGAATGACCTTAACATTGTCTTTGACGACAATATCGTTTTGAGGAGTAGGATCTGGTGGATCAGGAGTGACATCATCTTTCTTACATCCAATAATAATTAACAAAAGGAGTGTTGCCAGAAAGGGCAAGAAGTGCATTTGGCGGTTCATAATAAATCGGTTTTGTTTTTTATCTGGCGGTGGATCGTTTTGATAACGAATTTGAAATCAAATATGTTGCTTTTATTTAACAAGTGACTTAAGAACACCATTTCTAACTTTAGGGTAATTAAACGCTCCTTTCTACATATATTGGAAAAAGTTAGCTAAATTTGGAAACTCAAACGAACCGGTTTCGAACACAAAAACGACAACACACATAAATGAACTTGTATTTCGTTTTTTAAACTGAACCCAATGAGGCTACATCTTATAATCCTATTTTCAACATTTTACCTTTCTATTTTTTCTCAAACTACGGAGCTTATTGATGGCCTCAATCGTCCAACTGGATTGGCGATGCATGACAATCATCTCTACTTCGCAGAGATAAATGGCCATCGAATTTCGAAGATTAATTTATTGGAAAATGATACGGTTGCCACCGAAATAATTGGAGGGCTACTCTCTCCTACTGCTTTGGTAATTGATGGAGACAAACTCTATTTTGCGGAATTAGGTTGGGGAAAAGTATCGGTGATTGATCTTTCCGATCCTGAATTAAAAGTAATAGAGTTGGTTCGCGATCTTAAATCACCAACTTCTATTTTAATTCATAATGAGGCTCTATTTGTTGCGGAGTTGGATGGCAATCAAATTTCAAAAATCAACCTGACTGATTCTGTTTTCACAGCCAAAGTCATCGCCGAAAACCTACGTCAACCAAGTGGTTTGGCCATTTATAAAAATCAATTATTTTTCAACGAAAACAATGGTGGATTTTTATCCAAAATAGATTTGACAGACTCGACCTTCACTCCTGAGCAAGTACTTTCGAGTTTAGGTTCACTTCAAGGTATGGCTGTTTCTGAAAACGATTTATACCTTGCTGGTTTTGGTGGAAATCGTATTTTCAAAATTGATTTACGAGACTCTATTATGACAGCAGAAATTTATGTCAATGACATAGGACGACCTTACAACATGGTTACTGTTGACAACTATTTATACTTTACCGATTTTGATGGAAATCGTATTTCTAAAATTGAAATCAACCCACCGACTTCAACTTTTCAAATTAGAAAAGAGCAATTGATTGTTTATCCAAATCCGGCATCTGATTTTATTATAATCGAAAATGAAGTTGCTCCAAGTGGTTGGATTTTTGATTTGATTGGCAAAGCGATTAAGCAATTTTCAACATCCAATATTCCTTTGGAAGGAATACCATCAGGCACTTATTTTTTGAAATTAGAAAATGGAAAAGTGTCAAAATTTGTAGTTCTTTAACCAATATGAATCAACGCATCGCACACATCGCACTCGTCGTCAAAAACTACGATGAAGCCATCGAATTTTACACCAAAAAAATGCTCTTTGACTTAATCGAAGATACCGATTTGGGAGAAGGGAAAAGATGGGTTTTGGTAAAACCAAAAGGAGATTCAAACTGCTGTTTATTACTCGCCGAACCAGTAAATAAACGTCAAGCAAAAAGCATCGGCAACCAAACAGGTGGTCGCGTTTTTCTATTTTTATATACGGATAATTTTGAAAGAGATTATCAAAATTTGTTGAAAAAAAATATTGAAATCATACGGCCACCGGTCGTCGAGACTTTCGGAACAGTGGCCGTTTTTTCAGATTTATATGGAAATTGGTGGGACTTGATTGAACCAAGCGAAACCAATCTACTCTAACTGCACACGTTTCCCTTTCGGATATTTGACTTTGTAACCAAGTCGTAATTTCTTCCTATCGTTTGAAGGCAAGGTCAAATCCCATCGTACAATTCCGGTTTCTTTATTGACGGAAGCATTGCTGGTTTCCAATTCGTCGATATCAATTTTCTTATTTTTTGAAATTGGGAATTGGTCTTCAATTCTAATTTTGATGGATTGTGATTTTTTATTGACAACCGAAATCTCGAAAGTACGCGTATCTACCCTATTGCCACCCAAAAATTGTTTTTTGGTAAAGTCTTTCATCTTCGTTCGTTGAACAATAATATTTTTATCACGTCCCAAAGAGATAGCCAAGGTATCTTCTACACTTTCAAAATCAAGAAATGACTTACCTAAAAAAGTACCTTCAAAAAACAGATTCGTCTCTGCGCTCAACAAACCGTATTGTTCCCAATTCGTAATTTCTCCAACCAAAAATGCGTCTTTATCCAATTTAGGAACAGCGTAATATTGATAGCTTGCAGGCACTTTAAACTGCTGGATATCAACAGTTTGCATTTTACCGTCGCTCTTTATAGTCACTGGTATTTTGATGGTATAATTGAAAGTTGTCAGCGCCTTTTCTATTGATACCTCTGCTGTTTCTGCCTTAACCCTTTGCCCATCAACATAGTAATCAGAGGATTTACTTCTTGATCCTTTCATCTCAAAGTCCTTACTTTTTTTCCTATTTTTCCCATAACCTGTGACCACTACTTCATCTAACATCGCACCACCACCCAATGCCACATCTACATTCATAGCATACGCCGTAACTGGAATTGACAGAGAGGCATAACCAGTATAACTAACTTCTAAAGTCGAAACATTCGGCGGAATTTTTATTCTAAATCGACCATCAATGTCAGTCACAGTTCCTACTCGTGTTCCAGAAAACACAACTGACGCACCAATCAATGCTTCGCCATCAACATCTCTGATGGTTCCATTGACATACCCACCTTCTGTACCTGACCGGACTTGATAACTTCCAACTCCATTACTATTTCTTCGACTTCCATATGCGTTATAAAAATCTAAAAACCATGGATTCAAATCTGGTTTTGTACCACCCAAAGTTGGATTGCCCGTAGAAAGTGTCAGCTGAACATTGTCCCAATCTTCACCGGTATTTTGATTGATTTTTGCTTTTTGGTTAAGCTCAATTGGGGAAGAAACATCTTTAACCCGCGCCTCATACTGTGGTTGCCAACTGGCAGAACGAACAAAATAATCAAGATGAAAATCGGCATTGGTTGTACTACCTGAATTCACCACTACGACCACTTCGCCAACAGGTGGTGTTTGCTTACCACGAACCTCATTGATTTGAGCATTAATTTTATTGATGGACTCTTGTTGTTCTTTTATGGCCTCTTCAAATTCGAGTTGTTTCTCAAGCACTTCAAACATTCTTTTTCGATGAAAATCGGCTAACTGCTCCACATCCATTGGAGATGCAGGGCTATCCTGAATTCCAACAATCTTCACCATATTCTTATCCAGGAAGGCTTCTTCTTTTTTGAAAATTTGCAATTGTTTTCTCGTAAGTTTTATTTGCTTTTCAGCAATGTATTTATCCTTTTCCAATTGCTCCAATGCCTCCGTTTTTTCTTTTTCTTCTAAAAAATTTCTGCGAAAACTCACTGAAAGAATCGTGAAATTTCCATTCCCTGATACGCGTAGACTATTGCCATCAATCTCAGGACTCAAACTTTTAAAAACAACTTCAGTCCTACCCGATTGGATCTGTGCGGCACCCGTTCTATGAATCTGGGCTCCTGCTCTGAAAAGTGTAATGGAATCAATTTGAGAAGTAGCGGGCACTTCCTGTGCATTTCCAAATTGAAAAATTGTAGTGATGAGCAACGTAAGCAAAATGAATCGAGTCATTGTTTTTTGTTTAAAAAACGTTTTAAAATGCTTTGTGCTGTGTTAACTTAGACACATTTAAAATCAGAAGTCCCTATATTCGTTGCATAAAAACTCAAACATCTTCTAAATTAATCTTATGAAAAAAGCATTATTAATTATTCCAGCGGCGATTATTTTACTTTTCATCCTTCGGTTTTTTGTATTTGTTCCAGAGCATTATTTCACGCCTGAACCAGTTTGCACGCAAGCCGAAACGTTCGATTTGAGCTTAGAAGGAACTCGCCATCTTTCCGCACTCAAAGCTAACTTAAAAACGAAAACACCTGACCAATATCGCTATTTTTTCAAAACCTTTTTGGAAGAAGAAAAAATCTACATGGTCGTCAATTTTAGAAATGATACGGAGTGTTTTGATGTAAAAATGTTAGTCGATAAATGGGATAAATTAACTGGAATGCGCTTGGCCAACGGCAAGTCTTACCCAAAAGAATTATTTGATTTGAAATGGGAATTCAAAGAAGTGAATGGCGTTGAAGAGGTGGCTTATGTGAGCATGCATTCGATTATTGATTAGGATTGATGCGTACCCTGACCGAAGCAGAAGAGTACAAAAGTGAAAATAGGTTTTTCATGTATGTTCCCCTTCGACTTCGCTCAGGGAACGCATTAGTGGCTTCGCTCTGTACCCTTCGGCTTCGCTCAGGGTACGTTATGTTCAAAAAAAAAGGCCTGCTAACCAACTGGTTAACAAGCCTTTTTATATTTAATAAAAAGAAAATTATTTCATTTCTTTCATTCTTCTTGTTGGGTAAGCAACTTCGATACCTGCTTCACCAAATGCTTTTTTAATCTCTTTGTAAGAGTTAAAATAAACACTCCAGTAGTTAGCATCTGTAGCGTAAGGTCTTACAGCCAAAAGCACATTGTGCTCATCGAATTTTTCGATTTCGATTGTTGGCGCGTCGTCCAATTTATTAGGAACCTTGTCCAAAGCTTTTTTGATGATACCTTGCACTTTATCGAAGTCTTCTTCGTAAGGCATAGCAACATTCAAATCAACTCTTAATTTTCCGTTTGCAGATAAGTTAGTCATCACACCACTAGTAGCAATACCATTTGGCATAATCACTTTTTTGTTATCTAAAGAATTGATAACTGTATTGAAAACTTGAATTTCTGAAACCGTACCTACAGTACCTTGGATATCAACTAAATCACCTACTCGGTAAGGTTTGAAAATCAAAACCATTACACCAGCAGCGAAGTGACTCAATGTACCTGACATCGCAGCGCCAATCGCCAAACCAGCACCAGCAATCAATGCAGCAAAAGCAGTAACTTCAACTCCAACTACACCAGCCGCTGTAATGACAACCATTACTTTCAATAAAACGCTCACCAATGATTTGATAAATGGAATTAGATCTTTGTCTAATCCTGATTTTTCCATTGATTTACCGATTGCTTTGCCAATCATGCCTACAATCCAAAACCCAATCATAAGGGTTAAAATGGCAGCAACTAATTTTGGTGCCCACGCTAAAACAGTGTCGATTAATACGCTAAAATTAAAATCCATAAAAAGGTAATTGTTTAATAATTAAAAAAAGGTTTCCTCAATTCCTTAAAAATTTAATTCTTAAGGAAATGTTACCAAATAGACGACAACCTTTCTAACGAGTCACTTATGCCTGTCACATTTTTATTTTTATTTCTTACAGTACTAACAATTAGAAAACTTTATTTTAAAGGATTGTAAAAGAGTTTATCTACTTTTAGCACAATAGATTAGGTCGATTTTTAGGTGGTAATATTTACCATGTTTATTTTTCTTTAAAAAAGTAATCATAGCTCGCCCGAGGCTCTGCCTCGTGTGCGGGATCACTTGGTTTCTAACCAACAAATCCTATAGTACAGGCGAGACGCCTGATGATCTTACACACGAGGCAGAGCCTCGCGCGAGCCAAGATTTTTTCATAAAAAACGCTTGGACACTTTCGATATCACCTTTGATTTTTTTGAAATTAAATGAACTATGAATTTTCTCTTTTGGCTGTTAGTAGGACTCTTTATTTTCTGTTTTTTGGTTTTCATTATTGGAAATTTATTGGCTGCTCCAAAGTACCAAGGCCCAATCAGTGACCATTTTAATGGTAAAAAGTTTATCAATTATGGCGAAGTTGAAGCCCAGTGGTTTGGTGCTGTTGCTAAATATTTGTTTACCAGAAAATCTACAAAATGGGTTGTTCCAAAAGATATTGTCAAAGCAGCCAAAGTTTCTCATAAAGTTGATGACCCTAATTTTAGGGTAACCTTCATCAATCATGCGACTATATTGATTCAACTTAAAGGAGTCAATATTATCACCGATCCGGTTTATGCAAGAGCAGCTGGTTTATTTGGGCTTTTGGGGCCATTACGAAAATTACCTCCAGGCATAGCAATTGATGATTTGCCGCCGATTGATTTTGTTTTTATTTCTCATAATCATTATGACCATTTGGATATTGGTTCCATCAAAAAAATTATCAAAAAACACAACCCTCAATTTATCACTACTTTGGGAAACGACCTTTTATTAAAAAAATACACCTTAAAATTGCGAGCAATTGACTGGTGGCAATCTATCCAAATCACCAAAGACATTGAGCTTATTTGTACGCCGGGTCAACATTTCTCTAGCAGAGGATTGACAGACCGAGATGCCAACCTTTGGGGTGGTTTTGTTTTGAAAACCGAAACGGGAAATATCTATTGGGCAGGCGATAGTGGCTATGGTGATTTCTTTAAAGACATTGGTAAAAAGTATGGGCCATTTCGCTTTTCGTGTATTCCGATTGGTGCATACAAACCACGTTGGTTTATGGGGCCAATTCATGTTTCACCAGAAGAAGCGGTGCAAGTTCATTTGGACGTACGCTCTCAAAAATCTATGGCTTTTCATTGGGGCACTTTCGATTTGGCAGATGAGGGATGGGACGAACCTGTCGTTACGCTAAAATCTGAATTAAACAAAAAAGGGATTCAATTAACTGATTTTCAGGCAGTTATAAATGGGACTGTTTTTGAAGAAAAGTGGTAAAAATGAAATAAGTAACTCATGTTACGCAAGAACCTCGAAGAGGTTGAACATGAATAACCACGAGTGCAACTCGTGGGCTTGAAATTCAGAATGCTATAACTACGAAGTAGTTGAACAAACTTAAGCTAAAGTTCAACTACTTCGTAGTTGCTACGGAAGGCTCATTATTCCCCGAGTTTCACTCAGGGTTATTCATGTTTAACTACTCCGTAGTTACTTTTGCGTAACATCAGTAAGCAATTTACAATGCAGGCCCTCACCACCGTTCTCTCCAAGCTTCAAGTCTAACCACATCTGCAAGTTAAATTACTAATTCAATTTTAAAGAGGCAGCGAAATCAAAATTTTACATATCTTAGAATGTGTTAATGTTTTATTTTTCAAAAATAATTAGCTGAATTTTCTCTTAAGCTATTATTCCAACTTTAAACAAGCCTTAGGGCTATTAAAACTTAAACTATGAACAAGCATGTACTTTCTACAAGCCTAGTTATTGGTATAACTTTCTTTTTTTTAAACTTTCTTTTTGCACAAAACATTGACATCAGTTATATCAATCCTGATTTCATTGAGGTTTGTGATAAAGAAAAATTTGAGGTCATTCTCGTCAACAAAAGCAATGACAATCTCACCAACGTGACTGTTGAAGTTTCGATGCCGGAAGGTCTAACCTATATTCCAGGCACCATAAATGATGCTACAGAATTTGATATTTCCGATCTAAGTAAACCCGTTTTTAAAATACCAGATTTTCAGGAAGATTGGAATTTTGATTATGAAGCAGCGGCCAACTGTTCTCTTTTTTCTGATATTAATAATGGGAAAATTTTCGCCAATACCATTACCGCAGATTATACTCAAGGACGAGATCGTATCATCACCTTACCTTATAGAATTGAAACGGGTTTTCTCGTTATTACCAAAATAGAACCCGAACCTGCCTCTGGTCAATTTGGAGATATCATACGACGACGAATTACAGTCAAAAATACCCGTGTTGGAAAAATAAGTACCCTAAATTTTCAGGATATGAACGATGGCGGATTATTGATTGCAACAGATGGAACCAATCCTATGGGTACTCCTTCCGATTATAGTGCAACGTTTGATGGCAGCCATTTTCAAAATATTGGAAACGGAGATGAGTTCCTCGATCTGAATGAAGAAATCGTTATCATCGAAGAAATAACAATTAATACCTGTTTCGAAATTTTAGAAAAAACACTTTCTAATATTACTGTAAGTTGGGGGTGCAATAGTGATTTTTGTCAATCAAAAACGAGCACTGCTCTAATCAATTTTGAACCTTACACCAAAAGAGCGGAACTGGAATTTGAAGCAGAATTTAACGCAGATGGTAACTTTTGCGAAAGCGATAGTTATACTGAAAAATTGACCATAACGAACGTTGGCGATGATATCGCACAAGAGTTGAGGGTTGACATTTTCAAAAATAATACGGTAAAAGACACCAGCTTAATTACCGTAACTTCCAATGGTACAAATCTTCCTTTTACCATTTCGAGGACAGTTCTTGGAATCGATATAGATTGTCCGCCCAATCTTTTTGATGCATTCTCAGTTAACATAAATGAGATTGCACCTAATCAGGTTATAGAAATTAATTGGGAAAACAGCTTTTGTACCATCGCATGTGACGAAGGAATTTCACCGCTAGGTTTTGGCTATCGTTTTAACAATATTTGTCCAGGTATTCCTGTTCAAGGTAGTGGTTCAGAAATTTCTTACCAAGCGCCCTCCTTACTCAAAGATTCGATTTCATTTGATATTGGAAGACCTGTTTTAAATGGGCGACAATATGAATTCAGATATGATCTGAGGTCAGATATATTAAACGATTCGGCTGGAGTTGTGGAAGTGCAATTTACTATGCCTTGTGGTTATTCTTGGTCAAGCACACCTCTTATTTTGGATGGAAAGACACCTTTGAGTACAGATATTGATGCATCAAATATTGACGCAGTAATTGTGACACTGCAATATGAATTGCCATTTTCTACCGACCACGTTTGGGGCAATTTTTATTTAGATTTTAATTGCCTTGCGGAATGTAATGTCAACAATACTTTTTTAGCATATAATTTAATCTCAACCTGTCCAGAATTCTTTTTAGCTTGTTGGTTTGATGGCGTTGGAGCATCTTTGGTTGACATTGACGGACAGTTCCAAGCAGGCGAAGCTGAAAGAAAATTTTTCAATTCAACTTCTAAATTCATCAGTAATTCACCTGACGTTAAATGTGAAATAGTTGATTGTGAAGAATTTGATTTAATCAATATTTGTGGTGGAGATACAGCCAATATTCAGTCGCATGTTTTTGAGGCCTATCTTGATTTTGATGCAAATTTCAGGAGAGAGAACATTGGTCTAAAAGATAGCAATGACGACCGAGTGGCAGACAACAACTCCACTGCACCACTCAATGAAGTAAGAGCGGATAGATTCCTCACCGGTGATATTATGTCAACAAAAGCAGCTGGTGTAGTCGTCAATGATTTACTCCCTGTAGAATCTGAAAATGTAAAATTTAGAGTTTGTTTTGAGCAGCACTTAGTGGATAGTGGTATTAATGGCACAGATTCTATCACGGTCTTAGATAGTGTCGAATATGAGCTTTTTGAACGATTGAAAGGGATAAAGGATTTAGATGCATTCATAAAAATCGTCGATAAAGATTCGGGTGCGGAGTATCAATGTCCGTTGAATAGAATTTTTGTGGTAGAGGATTCGATATTGACTTTAACGATTATCAATACGCGACCCAAACAAGTTTTTGACAAATGGCGATTACTATCTTATACGTATCAATTGAATCTGCCAAGTGCTTCGCAAATTCCTGGTTCGACCATTCCTGCTGGGTTCAAATTGACCGAAGGAGATTCTGTTTATTTTGAAGCAAGACATAAGATTGTCCATAATCCAAGTTTGGTGGCTTTGGCGCTTCGGCACTATACCGAGACTGCGATTTATAATGGAATTTTATCTGTAGAGGAAAATTTTTCATGCGGAAGACCTTTTCACCCTTTTGAATTAACGGGTTATGAAATTCTAAAAAATGTATCTGGAATTCAGGCTTTGCCATGTGAAGAGTTTGAGTCAAGAATTGGGACATATTTTAATTTATACATCGGAAGAGATAACTTCTTTACCAACGAAGTTCGACCGTTAATACAAATAGTTGATTGGGATTTATTACTCCCTCCTGGGTACAAATTGATAGGCCCTACCTTTATCAATATGGGTATGAATAATTTCCCAGCAACCGTTCAAAATCAACCTATCGTACCAAATCAGGTGGGCGATTTGTATAAATTTGATGTACTCCAATTTCAAGATCCACTCTATGACGAAGGATTTTATATGAACTTCAATCTTCGATTTGAGCCGTTGCCGATTGCTTGCAGTTACACCCAACGGTCCAAATTAAAGTTAATTTCAACACTCAATTATCTACATGATTTTTGCCGATTTCAACCAACCGAAACAGATTCTACCATCGTAAGAGCGTTTGTACCTCAAATCCCTTTCCTAAATTTATCTGCTGAAAACCCAAATCATATTAGTACTGACGAATCGGCAGCGTGGGATTTGATTCTTGAAAATTTAGGAAAAGAAGGCAGAAATGTTTGGATGACTATTGAATCAAAATCCAACAAAATTTTTGATATCGTTTTAAAAAATAAAGATACCAATCAGGAAATCACTCCAAACAATGGCATATATCAATTGGGAGATTATGATGCAAATGATTTGAGTAATTTCGAATTATTGGCAAATTTTGATTTTTGTGGAACCGATTCCCTCGACATTTATTTTGGTTGGAATTGTGATCCGATTGAGTCATTGGATGAATTTTCGTGTAACAGAGATTCCTTTCAAGTATTCGTCTCTGCACCAGAAACGGATTTGCCTCAACTCGAAATCATCATCGACTCCCCTATTGACTCCATCGAATTGTGTGATACCATTCCATATCATACTGTAGAAATTTATAATGCTGATTTTGGAATTGCTTACAATATGGATTTCTCCGTTTTGATGCCGACGGGCATGACTATCCTCCCGGGGACTTCACAGATTTCCTACTCTACTGCTTCCAATAATTTTATCAACATACCAGACCCAACCGATTTAGGAAATGGAAACTATGTTTGGAAAATCAATGACATTCAAAGTTTCATCCGAGACAATGGTTTGTTGGGAATAAGCAATGATCCTCAGAATTCATTTTCCATCAGATTTTTGGGTTTTGCGAATTGCAACTTGATTGCTTCTGCTTCTCCTATTATTTCGACTTCAGGTTTCAACTTTTGTGAGGAACCGAC
>CALHBQ010000306.1 GCA_937930815.1 uncultured Saprospiraceae bacterium
AACGGAAAATATCTTTCCCATTATTAAGAAATTTCTGTACGCAGACCAGGAAATATTCTTAAGAGAGCTTATCGCCAACGCAATTGACGCTACTTCTAAATTGAAATTATTATCAAATAGTGGTGAATTAAAAAAAGATACTGGTGATCTTACTTTGGAAATCATCCTTGATGAGAAAGCAAAAACGCTTACCATCAGAGATAAAGGTATCGGGATGAATGAAGAGGAGGTGCAGAAGTACCTCAATCAGATTGCTTTTTCTAGTGCCAGCGAGTGGCTTGAGAAATATAAAGACGATGCAAGTATCATCGGTCATTTTGGATTAGGATTCTATTCTGCCTTTATGGTTGCTGATAAAGTGGAAGTGAATACAAAATCATGGAAACCAAAATCTCAACCTGTTCAATGGGTTTGTACTGGTTCCCCTGAGTACGAAATCAACGAAATAAAGAAAAAAAGTAGAGGTACAGACATCGTTCTACATATTGGTGAGGAAGGAAAAGAGTTTTTGAGCAAACATAGACTTGAGGAACTTTTGATGAAGTACTGCCGATTCTTGCCTATTCCTATTAAATTTGGAACGAGAACAGAAACAGAAGAGGTTGGCGAAGGTGATAAAAAAGAAACCATCAAGAAGGAAGTTGATAATATCGTCAACAATCCAACACCAGCATGGAAGAAGAATCCAACCGAATTATCAGAGGATGATTATAATGCTTTTTACAAAGAGCTGTATCCTTATAGTTCAGATCCTTTGTTTCACATTCATTTGAATATTGATTTTCCTTTCAACCTGACTGGTATTTTGTATTTCCCTCAATTGAATAATTCATTTGAGGTTCAGAAAAACAAAATTCAATTGTACTCAAACCAAGTTTGGGTGACTGATGATGTAAAAGAAATCGTTCCCGAATGGCTGACATTATTGCATGGAATCATTGATTCGCCTGACATTCCTTTAAATGTCTCCAGAAGTTCTTTGCAAAGTGACAGTAACGTGCGAAAGATTACGGGCTACATCACTAAGAAGGTTGCTGATAAATTACACGACCTTTTCAAAAAAGATAGAAAAGAATACGAATCGAAGTGGAGAAGCTTGGGCGTATTTGTCAAGTATGGTTTTATGTCTGACGAAAAATTCGCAGACAAATCAAGTAAATTCTTGTTGCTTGAGAATATGGAGAATGAGTTTTTCTTAATCGACGACTATGTTGAAAAAGTAAAAGAAACTCAAAAGAATAAATTTGACAAGGTCGTCATCCTTTATACGAATAATAAGGACGGGCATGACCTATATATTTCAACTGCAAAAGAAGAAGGGTACGATGTCGTTTTGCTCGACAATGTAATTGACAACCACTTCATTCAGCAATTGGAGCAAAAACGCCAGGATATTGCTTTCAAGCGAATTGATGCCGATACGGTTGATAACTTGATTGAAACAGATGAAAAGAAAGAATCAGTCTTAAGTGAGAAAGAATCTGAAACGGTAAAAGGCCTTTTTGGAACGCTTACTAAAGAGAAAGGGAATATCACGATTGATATCAAACCGCTTTCACCTTCTGCGCCACCAGTACAAATTACTAAACCAGAATTCATGCGCCGTATGAAAGAAATGCAATCAATGAATGGTATGAACCTCGGCGATATGCCTGATAGTTACAACTTGATTATTAATGGCAATCATCCTCTTGTAGCTAAAAAGTTATTGAGTGCTAAAGGAGAGAAGCAATCTGAGTTAGCTGCGTATTTCTACAACTTGGCTTTGTTGAATCAAAATATGTTGCAAGGCAAAGACTTGACGGAGTTTATCAACAAGTCTTTGGACTTGATTAAATAAAAGACTCTACAAGAAAAGTGAAAGGGGTGCACTTGAAAAAGTACACCCCTTTTTTATTCCCACAGGTTTTATATCATGCGTGAACCAAATCCGTTAAGCGATAAGCTTTTTCGAGTTCATCGTTCGGATATGATTTATCGAATACAAATCTCATTACATCGTGCGTTGTTACAATTCCTTGTAGGTGTCGATTTTCGTCAACAATTGGTAGACCATGAAATAAGTGTCTCAAGAATATTCGAGCAGCTGCTCCTATTTTTTCTTCGGGTTGAAGTGTGACAATCTTTCGAGTCATTACCTGCTCAATCAACATACTGTCGTACTCCTCAAATTTCAGATTCAACTTCATCAAATCGTAAGAAGTGACTATTCCTTCTATCGTACCATCCTCATTCACTACAGGAATATGGTGATAATGCTTTTCAAAAATAAGATTCTTTGCTTTGGAAAGTTTGTCGGTAGGAGAGAGCGTGACTACATTCCTTGTCATAATTGTAGAAAGGGCTTCATTCATCATAAGTTGGAAATTTTTGAGAGCCTGTTTGCAATTCAATGTGAAACAGAAAGCTGAAATTTAAACACGCTCTTTAGGTGAAATAATCAGAGTGCTTCAAAATTATTCTATTTATTCTGATTTTCAAATAAAAATCCAATTTAATTCCAAATGTATTCTGATTTTCCAATTTAAATTCTATAAAAATGTCATTTTATAAAATAAAACGATATCCAACTCCTCTTACTGAATGAAAGAATTTAGGATTACGTTGATCTACTTCAAAATTTTTCCGAAAGGATAAAATGAAATTATCAATCGTACGAGTAGAAGGAAAGACATCATAGCCCCAAACTGATTGCAAAATCTGTTGACGAGAGACAACCTCGTTTTTTCTATCAATCAATAATTTAAGAAGCATCGCCTCTCTCTTGGTTAGTGTAAATTTTCCATTGACACCTTCTGCTTCAAAGGTTAGAAAATTCACTTTGTTTGTTCCGAACTCATATACTTCTGGAGAATTTTCTGGAGAATCACTTGTCCGTTTTATCAGGTTATTTACACGCAATAAAAATTCTTCCAATACAAATGGTTTGGGTAAATAATCATCTGCTCCTTTTTTCAAACCTTCAATTCTGTCTTGCGCTTCTCCCCTTGCCGTCAGCATTAGAATTGGGACTTTGGTATTGGTCAAGCGAATTTGCTCGCATACCTGCAAGCCATCCAACTCTGGCAACATAATATCCAAGACTATCAAATCGAAATGCTCTGAATGAAAACGGCTCATCGCTTTTTTGCCATCTTCTGCAATGACTACTTCGTAGCCGTCCAATTCAAGGTTGAGTTGGATTCCTTTTCTGATGTTTTCTTCGTCTTCTACTAATAAAATTCTCATGGCTAATTCTATTTTACGGCAAAATAATAGAAGTTGGACGAAGTTTCAGGTTAGAAAGAAAATTTTACAAAACTTCTACAATAGAAAAAACGGGACGTCGAATGAATCGACGCCCCGTTTGAATATAATCTAAAAGAAATTCTTTGAAAGAAATCTCTCTTTCTTAATATCTGTAGTGCTCTGGTTTGTAAGGACCATTCTTCGCCACACCGATATAATCAGCTTGGTCTTTAGAAAGGTCTTCCAACTCAACACCTAATTGAGCCAAGTGCAAACGTGCTACTTCCTCATCTAAGTGCTTAGGCAACATATATACTTCATTTTTGTACTCTTTACCTTTTTCCCAAAGCTCCATTTGAGCCATTACTTGGTTAGTAAAAGAGTTAGACATTACGAATGACGGGTGACCAGTTGCACAACCTAAGTTGACCAAACGACCTTCTGCCAATAAGATAATATCTTTGCCATCAACAGTGTATTTGTCAACTTGTGGCTTGATTTCGACATGCGTGTTACCATGCTTTTCTTTCAACCAAGCTACATCGATTTCATTATCGAAGTGACCGATGTTACAAACGATGGTTTTGTCTCTCATCAATTCGAAGTGCTTTCCTCCTACGATGTCTTTGTTACCAGTAGCGGTTACAATGATATTCGCACGTGGAATTGCATTCGTCATTTTTTGAACTTCAAAACCGTCCATTGCTGCTTGAAGCGCACAAATTGGGTCAATTTCCGTTACAATAACTCTACATCCTGCTGAAGCTAAAGAAGCTGCTGAACCTTTTCCAACATCTCCGTAACCTGCAACAACTGCAACTTTACCAGCCATCATGATATCAGTAGCACGACGAATCGCATCTACACAACTTTCACGACAACCATATTTGTTATCAAATTTAGATTTGGTAACAGAATCATTAATATTGATTGCTGGAACTGGTAATGTACCTGCTTTCACACGCTCATACAAACGGTGAACACCAGTAGTTGTCTCCTCAGAGATTCCACCGATTCCTGCAACTAATTCAGGGAAGCGATCTAAAACCATATTGGTCAAATCACCACCATCATCCAAAATCATATTCAATGGTTTTCCGCCTTCAAAAGCGAAAAGTGTTTGCTCGATACACCAGTCAAACTCTTCTTCGTTCTGACCTTTCCAAGCATATACAGGAAATCCTGCTTCAGCGATAGCAGCTGCAGCCTGATCTTGTGTTGAGAAAATATTACATGAAGACCAAGAAACTTCTGCTCCAAGTTCTTTCAATGTTTCAATCAAAACTGCTGTTTGGATCGTCATGTGCAAACATCCTGCGATACGCGCACCAGAAAGTGGTTTTGATTTTCCAAATTTTTCACGAAGTGACATCAAACCTGGCATTTCTGCCTCAGCCAATTCGATTTCTTTACGCCCCCAAGCGGCGAGCGAAATATCTTTTACTTTGTAGCCTAATTTAGAATCTACTTTTGACATTAAAACTATTTTTGGTGAATTAATTTTTTGTTCAGGGCCTGAGAAAGGCGGCGCAAAATTACGCTTTTAATAACTCCGAACCAATAATATGAGACTGCTTTCGAAGCAGAAAGACACTTTTTAACCAAAATGTAGATAAGAAAAAGGAGTAAAAGAGTAGAAATAAAGAAAGCAGCCCCTTTTTCGCGTTTTTATTACTAGTGAGAGTAAAGGAAAAGAGGCTGCTTATATAAATTTTCGAAACCTTAATTCGGCTTTTAAACGTTTGATTCTTTTTATCTGCTGCCTGACTTTTCAAAAAAAATAAAAAAATATTTTAACTGAAATAAATTAGCCGATGCGTTTTACAACACACCGGCCAATTTTCTCAATTTGGGTTAATATCTTATAAACTCTCCTGAGCAAAATCTCTCAAACTCTCAATCTCTCAAGATTCTAACTCGCTTTCGCTACTCTCTTTTCGCGACGAGCGACTGTTTCAAAATATGCCGCCGCATGTGGACGCTGCATCATTTGAAACAAAATCTCTTTTGCTCTAAACAGTTGTGCCTTTACTGTTCCTAATGGGATCTCTAATAATTTAGCGATTTCATCATAGCTCAATTCTTCAAAATAGCGCAACTCAATCATGAGGCGATACTTTGGACTCAATTCACCGATAGACTCACGCATCAAATTGATACGTTGGCCACGAATGACTTGCTCTTCTGGATTGAGACTTGGAGCTTTGATGTTGTTGGCAAATCCGTAATCACTATTTGGCTCAATCGGGTCATCAATAGAAAGAGTCTTAATTCTTTTCTTACGAATGTGATCGATACAATTGTTGATAGCGATTTTGAAAAGCCAAGTGCTAAAAGCGAAATGTGGAGCATAAGTAGGTAGCTTATTAAAAGCTTTACCAAATGCTTCTTGCGTTAAATCATTCGCATCCTCTTTATTTCTTACCATTTTCAACATGGTATGAAAAATAGAGTGTTGATAACGTTCCATCAAAGTCTGATACGAGCGTTGACATCCTGCAATTGCGCGTTGTACTAATTCGAAATCTTTTTGCGCTTTTTCTGATAGATTTCCAATTACGGGGGTCCGTGTTGCTACTTCCATTGTTGCGTTTTGCGTTTAAGTAAACTCGGTGAGAGGATGCAGTAATACAGAACAAACGCAAAATCGAAAATCGGTACCCAAGGTAAAAGAGAGGGATCACGTAATTTTCGAAGGATGCGATTGTACAAGTACATTACCACAAGCATTCTCATTACATATAATAAAAAAACAAATATTGTGCTAACTTTAATATAAAGTAACACAGCGCCTCCCATGTAGTGTATTAAATGACTCAGCGCCAAGCCTCCCAAAAGCAATTGATGCTTTTTTTTGTAGAACCGACCAGTGGTCAGGTGCCTGGATTTTTGACGATAGTATGCTTTCCAAGTTCGAACGGGTTCCGATACAACAAAGGAATCTGCCGACAATTGGATTGAAGTGTTGGTGGAAGTGGCAACGGCATTGACGAACAAATCGTCGTCTCCAGAAGCAATTTGGATATGTTCTTGGAATCCTCTTACCCTTTCTATCAACTCTCTTTTATAAATCAAATTTCTCCCAACCCCCATATAGGGCATGCCCGCGAAAGCAAAAGAGAAATATTGTATTGCTGTATAAACAGTCTCTAATCTTATTAACCTATTTAGTAAACCCGGATATGCTCTATAAGGAGAGTATCCCAGACCCAATTCGTAAGGGTCTTTTATTTGGCTTACCATCTCTGCTACCCACTTGTTACCTATTGGTTCACAATCAGCATCAGTCAATAAAACGATATTTCCAGAAGCAGCTTTTACTCCTTTGAGAAGTGCTTCTTTTTTCCCAATATATAATTTTTTCGTATTTGAAATAATTATAATGCGTAAGGTAGAATTTCTTTTCTGAAACTCCTGCATTATTTCCAGAGTATTGTCTATGGATCCGTCCTCTACGAGTACTAATTCTATGGAGCGGTATGATTGACTTAGAATACGGGGAAGAAACTTTCTAAGATTTTCCGCTTCATTTTTCGCACAGATAATTATAGATACTAACGGCTGTGGATTGATTTTGCTGCCTGAGCTACCTTCTGGCTCTGGCTTCTTTTGCTCTCTATGGAACGCTAATTTAGTAAAAAGAATCAACCAATAGCAAACATTAACTATTGTTGCACCTATAAAAATTAACTTTAATATGAAAATTGCCATTAGCATAGGGCAAAGGTAGAAGAGCAAGAACAAGTTTCAAGTTATGATTGAAATTTTTCATAGTTGAAAACTACCGCCCCGACAATCCCCGATGCTTCCCTGCCAAATCACTCTGTCCCAACTTCCCATAAATCAGAGAAATAAGATAGTGGTCATTTTTTGAAAAGCGATTTTGATTGACTTTTTGCATTAGGGCAAGTGCTTCTTGATAGCGACCTTTTCGGTAATAAACATTGGCGAGATTGGTGTTGCCGCTGTAGCTTTTGGAATCAATGGCCAATCCTCTTTCAAAAGCCAATCCTGCTTTGTCATAATCGCCGAGCAAACCGTACATATTTCCTAAGTGAATATGTCCAGTGGAAATTCTATCGTATATAGACAATGCTTTTTCTAAATATTGAACCGACTCTTGTGCTAATCTGGTTCGCTCATTTGGTTCGGTAGCAGCTAATGCTTGACGTGCTAATGAGCCGCCATGATTCTTGAGCATTCTTGCATTGTTTGGCGCATTGGTCGCATCATATTCAAAAAGAGAATAACGATCTTGCCAGACAGGTAAATGACTGATTGTTTTTGAAATGCCGGCAATTAGGATTATTAATGATATTAAAATCCCTATTGCGTTTTGTTTTCTGAATAGACTATTGAAAGGAGAAATTGTACTAATTTCCACTGGATTTTTAGTGAAATCTTTCCCCCTTTGGAGGGGGGTGAAATTCTTTGAGTTAGTAGAAGATTCCTCCCTCTGCCTATCGGCATCTCCCTCCAAAGGGAGACAAGTAACTCTTTTGTTTGGTGTCTTAATTAATAAACTCAGTCCCCAAGCCAACAAAATGCAAACACCCAACGATGGATTATAATTAAATCGATCGGCGTAGGCATTTACATTCAATACAATCACACTACTAAAAATCGAAACCGTAATAAAGAAATATAAAATCGCAAAACTATAAACCTTCTTTTTGAGCAATCCATAAATCGTTGCGCCAATCAGTCCTGCATATAATAGGATGCTCAACCAAACTTTATAATCGCCCCAGCCAACTATCGGAATTGTATTGAATGAATAATCGCTCAACAACGGATGAGGAAATAGATTTTTGAAAAAGTAAATTCCTAAAACATAAATATTGGTAGCGATTCGCTCGGAAAGCGTCTCGGCAGCTAAAAGAGAATTATCTAAAACTGTCAATGCTACTCCTTCATTCAAACCACCAACCACAGAGGAACGGATAATCAAATAAACAACTGCCAATCCGAAATAAGGAAGCGTTTTCATACCCACCGTTTTCAAATCTAAATCTCTGAAAAACCAGAGCATGAGCGGAATCACTGCCAGTGTCGTCAATGCAGATTCTTTTGAAAAAAGCGCAATTGTAAAAAAGAAGAATGAAAGGATTTGATACAAAAATTTCTTTTGATCTATTGATTTGAGCAACAACCAACCTGCTATCATAAAACAAAGAAAAGCAGTCAGCTCATCTCGACTTTTGATATTCGCCACCACTTCAATATGAATTGGGTGAACGATAAAAAGCGCTGTCGCAATCAGAGGCAATAGCTTATGATGTTTTCGCAACAACCTACTTAGAAAAAGAAATAAAAAGAAAGCTGTTAATCCAAAAAGAAAAACACTAACTCCATGATGCACTTTCGGGTTTAACCCAAAAAATTGATTTTCTACCGCAAACATTGTCAGTGGAATTGGGCGAAAGGCACGCGCATTAATATTTTCATTAAAACCTTTGAAATAACTGGTCGTCCAGATTTTTCCAAGTCCGCCGAAGCCTTGTTTTACAAAACGATTGTCTTTTAAAACCGCATCATCATCATATACAAAATCGTAATTGATGCTTGGCGCATACAACAACATGGCCAGTACTGCCAAAATAGTTGGTGTTAACCAATTCTTTTTCCGTTGCGGGCTGAGTGGTTTTTGTGCTACTTTTTTAGGAGCGATCACCTTTTTTTTGATTGACTTCTTTTTGGACATTCCTTTCAGATTTTAAACCTAAAAAGATAATTGCAAAAATTAGGCTCAAATAATTACATATTACAATTTGGCGTAATATTTGATTTTAAAACCTTAAGAAACTCTCTTAATCCAAGAGTTTCTATAAACTCAAAATAGAATCTACACTTCTTTCACGACCAATTCATACATATAACTACAAATTATAATCACTCTGCTTATTCACGTAGGCAGTAAATTGGTCTCAAAATGTTCCTATTTTCAAAACACTTACCGGTGATCGGTCTGATCATGGCGGCGATCTTTTTTCAAACAAATTCCAGTATTGGGCAATGTGTACTTGCTTGCAATGATAAAGTGAATGTCGATTTACAAATTGACGGCAACCGAGTTATTACCAAAGATATGATACTCGAAGCGCCGCAGTTTTGCCCTTTTCCATTAGATATTGATGTATTTGTAAATGGTGTTTCTATTGGAAACACTATCAACTGTACTTATATAGGAGAAACCTTAAATGTTACGGTTACTGAGCCGAATAGTGGAAACTCATGTGATTCAAAAATAAAAATTGAAGATAAAAGTGGGCCACTGCTCATTTGCAAACCCGATACAATTGTTCCTTGTGGGCTTGATCAGTCGATGATTTCGGGACCAACAATAATGGATAATTGCGACTCAAATCCAGTACTTTTCTATACTGATAGTGTCGTGAATTTTATTTGTGAGCCAGGGCCATACATTAAAATCATTTATAGAAAATGGAGAGGGCGTGATGATAAAAACAATCTTTCTTTTCCATGTGATCAGATAATTTATTTTGAAAAAGCAGATTTAGCAGTCGTCGTTTTTCCGAACGATACTTGCGTTTTGGATACGTTTTCAATTCCATTGACACCAGCCAATATTGATCAATTTGCAGGCACCCCAAGTTTCAATGGTTCGCCAATTACTAACTATTGCAAATTCAATATTTTCTACGATGATACTCGATTGGAAATCTGTGAGGGTTCTTATAAATTATTAAGAAAATGGACGGTTTTAAATTGCTGTACCAACGAGTCAAAAGATGATTATCAAATCATTGAAATTAAAGATTTGACTCCGCCTGATATTACTTGTCCAGCGGATACTACTATTTCAACATCAGACATAAAATGTGCGGCAGATTTTGTTTTACCGCCAGCGATTGTAATTGATGACCACACCCAAAATCCAACCGTAAAAGTCGAATGGTCAGAAGGAACTGTTTTTTCAAATGGAGGATTAGTGACTGACCTTCCAATTGGGATGCATGAATTTTTATACATCGCAGAAGATGGTTGTGGCAATAAAGATAGTTGCGTTTATAAAGTGACAGTGGTAGATGATGTGCCGCCTGTTCCGATTTGTATTCAATCCGTAACCATCACCGTCAACCCTATAAATGATGTTTGCATTTTAGCAGATAGCTTGGATAAGGGCAGTTATGATAATTGCTGTTTAGATTCTATTTCAGTTAAAATAATGGGTGAAGCAGATAACCTTTTCAGAGAAGAAGTTTGCTTTAGCTGTAATGATGTATCAGGGCCAGTGATGCTTATTGTCCGATTTATTGATTGTCATGACAACCACAACGATTGTATGATTGAAGTGAATGTTGATGATAAATTACCTCCAGAAATCACTTGTCCCGTCGATACAATTCTTGCTTGCACTATTGATTTTACGGACACTACATTCACTGGTTTTCCGACTGCAATTGATAATTGCGATTCGGTTGCTTTTTCCTTTTTAGATGATTCTACTCAATTGAACATTTGTAATACTGGAAAGGTAATTCGGACGTGGACTGCAACGGATGCAGGTGGACTGACCAGTACTTGTAAGCAAAATATTGTACTCATCGATACTACTCCGACTCAGTTTATTAACATACCAAATGACACCATCATTTTCTGTCCGATTGACATAACAAATTTACCGACGGGTGAACCTGAGCCACAAAGTGATTGTGAATTATGGAAACTGAGTACCGTAGATTCAAGAACGATACAACGTTGTACGACTATCATAGAGCGAAAATTCACTTTCGCAGAATGGTGCTCTAGTGCAGATACCTCCTTCTCACAACTAATTAGAATCATTGACAATACAGCTCCTGAATGGGATCAAATGGCAGGTGATCTTGATACTACTTTCCAATGTGCTGCAGAAGCAGTTGGATTTGATCGGCCAACCGCTACAGATGGCTGCGATCTAAACGCAATGGTAGCTGAGGTCAAAAGAGATACAACGCTGGGTAGCTGTCCAAATGACTTTGAAGTAGATGTTGCTTATTTGGCAGCCGATATGTGCGGAAACATGTCTGATACTTTTTTTGTAAAATTAACTATCAAGGATACAATTGCTCCAGTCATTAGTGGTATTTTAAACGATACGATTATTAGTTGTGAAGTCAATTTTCCGAATCCAACAAATCTAAGAATTCGAGATAATTGCGGATCGGTATCGACTACTTCTTTTACGATGCCACTTATTCCATTATGTCCAATCGTTGAACGAGTAGAGCAATTTTTTGTAGCCATTGATAGATGCGATAATAGAGATACCCTTTCTCGTATTGTTTCAAAAATTGACACCATTCCACCAATAGCACCTGTTCAAGATACAATAAGAGTTTTTTGCCCAGAAAACATACCAGCACCAGACCCAAATTCAATTGTTGGAGAAATAGATCTTTGTAGTAATGTGACTGTCACACTTGCAATGGATGATACTATTGAAAGCCGATGCGTGGATACTTTGAGAAGACTTTACAGAATTGAAGATTTGTGTCTGAATACAGATACTGTAGAACAAATCATCATCTTGAGAGATACTGTTAAGCCAAGAGTTTTTTGTCCAGGAATGTTGACCGATACAATTCCTTTTACAAGTTTTAATCTTTGTGATATGGAGGTTATCTTGGATGCTACCCATCAAGATAATTGTGCAAATACAAGTGTCACGATTTCTCATGATTCTCCATTTGCTTTTGATCCAACAGGCGAAACGGCAACAGGAAGATACCCTCTAGGTGATCATAATTTTAACTTTTACGGAACCGATGAGTGTTTGAATGTTGAAAGTTGTCGTGTTGAATTAACCATTACAGAAATCGATCCCCCAGGAATCTCTTGTTTAAGAGGGCCAATCCAAATTTATCTAGATGCTGCAGGTATAGGTACGATTGACAGTTCCCAGTTGTTCAATATGAATAGTGTTGAAAATGCAGACTGGTGTTCAGATATAACTTTTGAAATCATGCCAAATACGTTTAATTGTTCAGATTACAATTCGAATCCTAATCATATTGTTCCAATAATGGGATTTGTTATAGACTCTTTTAACAATGCAGCAAAATGCAGTACGTCAGTTGTTCTTATTGATACCTTTCCAACAATTATTTGTCCTAACATCATACCACTTCCACCAGGTGGAGCGGGAGGTGTGATTCACTACACCAATCAACATATTATTGAAAATGTAGATGTTCGTATTTCAGGAAGTCAAAATGATATTGTTAGTACCGAAACGATGGGAACTTATAAATTTGAAAATTTAAATGAAGGCAATAGCTTCGTAATTGCACCTTTCAAAAATGACAATCATGCTTTGGGAG
>CALHBQ010000307.1 GCA_937930815.1 uncultured Saprospiraceae bacterium
AATTTCCAAAAACTCAAAAGCGCGTTCCTTTTCAAAATCATATAAACGGTAGGCAAACCCAGTCCCACATCGAAAACCAATCCGATCAGAAAAACCTATTGTAGAATCTGTTTTCAAACCAAATTCATCAATGATTCGAGGGGTTTCGGGGAATTTCCATCTTAGAAAGTGTTGGCGGGTTGCATGCACTTTATGGCCAATCAAATTTTCGAGGGCTTCTTTTTCTTTTTTGAAAAGGGCTTTTTTTAGATGTGCGTTGTAGCTCGGGTGAATGCCGATTTCGTAACCTCGACTTTTAGCTAAATTGATAAACTTTAAAACTATTGGGTTATTTAGGTCGAAATGGTTTTCGATTTTGGGGACTTCTCCTCCGCTTAAGATGTAGATTGTTTTTTGGTTGATTTCGTACTCATGGGATGACTTAGAGTCATCCCATGAGTTTTTCATCCCTCCCAGTTGCCTCTCTGATTTCTGAAGCGACTTTCCCTCTGATTCGTGGGACGACTTGGAGTCGTGCCACGAACGTGTGCCAGGGAATGAGAGGTAGTTTTCGTTTTTTAGTAACCACTCGAAAGTGTCAAATGGATCTTTTCCTGTTTTTAAAAAATTGAGATATTGCTTTCCTAATCTGAAAAATCCGCCGATATCGCGCTGCTTTAAAATCATACTCCCAAAAGCATAAACTACTTTTTTGAAACTTGGAAACTTTTGGATGATATCAATGTCGTGCGTCCAATTGATTTTGGTAGGAAAGGTTTTAGGTACAAATCCCAAGGTTTCAAAAAATGCAACAACTAATCGATCAACGACTGGTGTTTTTTCAAGTCCGTTTTTCACCAAAATCATTTCTTCCGCTTTCATTCTACTATACAAATCCAATTGATTTGGTTTCAAATACCACTCCTCTACCCTACTGATGTGAAAAAATATCGTTTCGAAAACATCGAATCCAAATTTGCCGTTTGTAAAGAATTGGTTTTGCGCTCGAATCCTAGCTTTTGGTTCTACTGAATAGATTTCTTGATTTTGAAATTGGTAGGCATCGATTTTATAATCATTTGAATGATACTCAAAGTTCTTATTGAAAAGGACATTTTTCAAAGGAATCTCAATGACTAAGCCCTCTTGATCCAATGTACTTCGAGCGAAGCCGAGAAGCACATAAGTGGAATCTGATCCATGCTTTTGTTCCCTTCGGCTTCGCTCAGAGTACGGATTGGTGGAATCGGAGTTTTGCTTTTGTGCTTCTCGGCTTCGCTCGAAGTACGCGTTGGTGGAATTTGTATCTTTGTGCTCGTGCTTCTCGGCTGCGCTCGAAGTACACGTTAGTGGGGATTCTTGGACATCAATATAAATTTCAAGACCATCGGGGCAACAGGGGTGATGCTGCAAAAAATCTATCACGTACCTTAGCCGCGAAAGATTAATTGACCCATTACATCGTATCCCTAATTTTTTCATGCTGAAATCCATTTTTCAATCCGAATATCTAAAAAACATTGGCACCTTGTTGGGTGGCTCGGTTTCGGCGCAGTTGATTCTTCTATTAATAAGCCCAATCCTTACCCGACTTTTTACGCCAGATGACTTTGGGATCTTCGCTCTTTTTGTAGCAATTTCTTCCATTTTGGGCATGATTGCCAATGGTCGCTACGAATTCGCCATCCTTTTGCCGGACAAAGATGAAGAAGGTTTTCATATTTTCCAGTTATGCTTGATAATTGCTGCGGGTTTTAGTGCCGCTACTTTTCTCCTTTGCTTTGGTTTGAAGGTCAGTGGTTTATTAGATGATTTCTCGCTTTCGCATTTATGGTGGTTGTTTCCAATTGCTGTTTTTTTGCAAGGAATTGTCCAAGCGTTTAATGGATATTTGAATCGTCAAAAGGCTTATCAACAAATCTCTAAAAGTAGATTGTTCGCCAGTATTGGAATTGCCATTTCAAGTATTGGTTTCGGCTGGTTGACCCTGGGAGCCATTGGATTGATTTTCGGAAAACTCTTAGGCCAAATCATCGAGGTCATTACCTTATATGTCTTTAAAACGGAAAAATCACCTTTCCATTTCCCCAAAAAGGGAAGTTTGGCTGAGCTTGCAAAAAAATATGATGGATTTGCAAAATTCTCCACTTTCGACGGTTTATTTAATACGTTTTTTAAACAAGTTCCTGTTTTTGCGCTAAATGGATTTTTCGCCAATTCATTTGCTGGCTTCTATTATAATGCAGAAAAGGTATTGGGCAAACCAGTCGGAATGGTTGGAGGAGCTGTTGGTCAGGTGTTTTTTCAAAAAGCAGCACGACTCAATCAAAATGCACCAGATCAGTTAAGGAGTTTCTTTTTAGAAAATTTGAAAAATTTGGCTTTGCTCATTGTCCCCGTTTCTATTTTTGTAATGCTCCTCTCCCCTACCCTCTTTCCAATTATTTTTGGTGCAAAATGGGCGGTTTCTGGGATTTATGCAAAATGGCTCATGCCGTTCTTTGCAGTTACATTTTTGAAAGCACCACTCTCCTCTATTATTGATATTAAAAACAAATTGAAAGAAAATTTGCTTTTCGAAATCGGATTTATGACAATTTCCGTTTTGGCATTTTGGATCGGCATTCAAAACCAATCTGCGCTGTTGGGAATCCAATTATTCAGTTTTGGAAATGCACTTTTGGGACTCTTCCAACTTTTATGGTTTTTAAAACTCACTTCTTCAAAATCTGGCTTTTAAGGTTTTCAGTATTTACGCTTTTACGCCTTTCTGTGTAAAAGTGGTTTTCAAAAAATTCATTTCTGTATTTCTTTAAAAAAGGTTTTACTTTTAAACTTTTTTCAGTATTTCAGTGTATATTGATTTCGGATTTCATTTTTTCCATCATCATTGAAATTCGATTTCATTAGAAACAAAACCTTTAAATACTTTTTTCAGTATTTCAGTATAAACTGATGATTTTAAAAGCAAATGTTGCAATACATTCGAATACAGAGGCCAAAAGCAACAAATCAGACCCTTTTAAAACGATTTGCGCGATTTAAAACAAAAACATGAATATCTAATCAATTCGCATCCTGAATCAATTTGAGGGCAAAAAATAACGACATACTTTTTTCAGTATTTCAGCATCATGCACGTTTTTCAGTATATACGCTTTTAATTAAAAACTTTTTTACTTATTTCTTTAAATACTTAAATCAGTACATTATCTTTGTCCTACAGATTTCAGTATTTCTGTAAAAGAATACTTTTTTCAGTAAAACATTATTTCAGTATAGATTCATTTATAAAAAACGTACTATGAAAATAGGTGTCACCAATTTGAAGGGTGGGGTAGGCAAAACCACCATTTCTCAAAACCTCGCAGTGGGACTTGCACACATCGGCTACAAAGTTTGTATCGTCGATACGGATAGGAACCAAAACTCGCTTGCCTGGGTTGGCGAACGTAGCGATGACCTTCCAAATCTATTAGCAGTTGGATTGACCGATTCAAAGTCGCTAAATAAGATGGTTGACCAGTTGGACAAGGATCATGACTTCATTGTCATTGATGGTACGCCGTCATTATCAGAAATGTCAACTCGGATCATTTTAGCGTCTGATTTGCTTTTGATTCCAATATTGCCAAGTGGCCATGATATCCGTTCTATGCAATTGTTTTTTGAGCGATATGAGCAAGCCAAAGAATTTAGAGATGATATTCCAGCTTACTTTTTCCTAAATCAATTTTCTGAAAAGGTAAAACTGCACCAAAGCACCGTGGAACTTTTAAAAGACTTTGGAATCGGAATGTTAAAAACAAAATTCGCAAGGAGAATCGCTTACGCAGAAACTTCGATAACAGGCCAAGGCGTTTATGAATATTCCGACCCGAAAGCAAAAGCGGAAGTGGTAGAATTTACGACTGAGGTTTTGGAGATTGCTAAAGAATTGAAATTTATTTAAAAACAGAGTTGAAGGTTGAAAGTTTGAGCGACTCATTCAACTTAGAACTTTCAACCTTTAACATCGAACTTCAAAATAAAAACATACTACAATGGCTAAAAAATTCGATTTATCAGGACTTAGAAAACAGCCTTTAAAAAAGAAAACAGCTTCTACTAAAAAAGATGATTACATCGTCGAGGCAATCCATCAAGCAGAAGAAGAAGTTGTAGCGCCACCACCGCCAGTTGTAAAAAAGGTAGCAAAACGACCTGCGCCAAGACCAAAAGTGGTTTACCAAGAAGTGATTCCCGAAAAGCAACCTGTAAAACGCGTAACCCTCGATTTGCCCTTAGAACTGCATACGAAGTTGAAGATCTACGCAGTGACCAACCAGACGACCATCCGCAAATTTGTGATAGAGTTATTGGAGGAAGTCTTAGAGTAAGGGAGCCGACATTAGAAAGCTAACCCGCTCTAAATCAAAGAAGTATCCCCCTTAAAGTTGAGAAAGATGCACTCGAACTACTATGAATTGAGCGCAATATTCTTTTAATACTATAATTTGAGCGTTCCTATTATTAAAGGCTACAAAAAGTATGAAAAGCTACAATTAGAGCGCAATACGATGTTATCACAACTACATTCTAACTAATTGATACTGAATACTTTAGTAATTGAATCAATTCCTTTACAAAATGGGTATCAGTAGCCTATTAAAAGCTACAAAAAGTAATATGTTACCCCTTTAAAGCTACAATTAGAGCGAGTATTCCTTCAAAAGCTATGAAATGAGCGCAAATGCCTACTATTTAAAAACTACTTTGAGGATACCTTCTATAATATGCGCTCAATTTGTAGCTATTCGTTTTTGAATCTCTTTCGACTATAAAATTATGTTTAAAACGTAGTTTTAAACCCTTTTAAAGAAAAAAATAAAAGAAATTCACGGCCCTTTTTAAAATACGTGATCTTTTTTATAGCTTTTTAAAAGGTTTTTAGGAAGGTGAAAAGCATTTAAAATAAAGGCTTTTCATTAGGTAAAAGCTACCGATGCAGCGCTTACGACTATTAATGCAGCGCTAAAAGGCTACGAAACGAGAGAGAAAATGCTTTTAAAAGCTACAATCTGAGCGCTAAAAGCTACTTTGACGCTCTATTTGTAGCTTTTAGGGTTTTTGGCACAGAGTTTTTATATAGATTTGCACCATGGGACAACTTAAACTACACACCAAACGGGATCCGGACAATCCGTTGACCGTCCAATCGAACGAGTTAATCAATGCTCGATACGATATGACCGCTTTGCAAAAGAAAATTTTGCTGATGCTCATATCCAAGATCCAACCTGAAGATATTGATTTCAAACCTTACCGTATCCGCGCTAAAGACTTCCTTGAAGCAGCAGATCTGAAAAGTACTCAAATCTACGGTAAATTGAAAAGTGCGACCGAAGGGTTGTTGTCTAAAGTTTTCCATATCAAAAAACAAACTGGTCTTTTACAAATCACTATTCTCTCAAGTGCGGAGTATTTTGAGGGTAGGGGATTGATGGAGCTTTGTTTTGATCCGAAGTTGAAACCGTACTTATTGCAATTGAAACAGCAGTTCACCATCATGCCATTGAAGCAGGTGTTGAGTTTGCGTTCGGTTTATGCGATTCGAATTTATGAAATGCTTTCCCAATTCAAACACACTGGTATTTTTATTACTAAAGTGGATGATTTGAAATATAAGTTGAACCTTGAAGGCAAGTATAAAAGTTATAATTTATTCAAAAGAAACGTGATTCTTCAAGCACAGAAAGAATTGGTGCATACGGATATGGCTTTCACTTTTGAAGAAATAAAAGCAGGTCGAAAAATTGATAAAATCAAGTTTCGTTTAGTTCCGAATGAAGACAAACCGCTCAACAAAGACGAGCAGGAGATTTTGGATAAATTGAAAACTGAATTGAAATTGACAGAAGGTCAGGGGCGTAAAATTGTCCTAAATGTTCCGACCAGAGAAATTCATAGAACCATTTTTGCAATCAAAGAAACTGCAAGAAGTGGTAATATTCAAACCAATATTGCAGCTTATGCGTATGGTGTTTTTATGGCAAAATATGATCTCTTTTCAAGAGGTTAAAAAATAAAATAATGTTCCTCGCTATTTGCGAGGAACATTTATTTCCTACCTTGAAGCCCAATATATAGACTCAAATAAATCGGCTTCATGAAGTATTTACTCTCCTCTATTTT
>CALHBQ010000308.1 GCA_937930815.1 uncultured Saprospiraceae bacterium
TACCTTTTTGCGAGAAGCATTTGAGTTGTACAAATCTGGATTGGTGGCAGCAGTTTTTTATGAAAACGGACAACTCAGTCGTTGGACGTATAAAAATATAGTGGTCGCAGGTTTGCAATCAAAAGAGTATGATTGGGTAAAGGATTTTATTTATGAATATGCAGAGCGGCTACCAGAAAAAATAAGAGAAGGAAATAAAAATCATAACCTCGCGCATTACTATTATGAGGTTAAAGATTATGATCGAGCGATGCAGTTATTGGTCATGACGGAATTTGATAACATTCTTCATAACATGTTTGGAAAAATGCTCTTGGCCAAAATGTATTATGAGCTGAAAGAGCAAAGTGCACTCGACAATTTATTGATGAGTTTCAAAGCTTACATTCAACGGAAAAAAGGATTGGGGTATCACAAAACCAATTATCTCAATTTTATAAAATATACTAAACGACTCACTACCGTCAACTTCTTTGATAAAGCGGCTTTGGAAAAACTAAAAACTCAGATGTCGGAAGAGCAATATTTAGTTGAAAGAAAATGGTTGATAGAGAGGGTGGAAGCGTTGAAATAAATCATATCTGCTAGCAACCCACGAATTTATTCGTGGGTAAATGTGTGTGTCGCCGTGCTCCCACGAATGAATTCGTGGGCTGCAATCATACCAGCTCCAACAACCACCGCCGCTCCGCTACTGCTTTGACTTTCTCAATATCTTTTTTCAAAGCAATCCGATTTTCCTTTTCAAAATCAGGGATTTCAACTATTTTTTTCAAAAAAGAAATGAAGTTTTGGAAGTTCTCTTGATGATAACCAATCACTTTTTTTCGACGGATAAACTGACTCATGGCATCCAAATGCGAAGTCAATAAATCGATGGCATCCATCTCATAAAATATTTTTGCCATGACGGCTTTCGCCGAAAGGTTGAGTAGTAAATCTTTATACAATCGCTGTTGAAGCAAATCGAGTGCTTTATCAAAGTTGCCTCGTTGATACTCAAATCGACCTCGGTTGAAACTGTAGATTGGCTTTCGATATTTTGGTTGAAGTGATTTTTTATACTTTTCTAAAAAGTTTTCAGTGAAGGAATAGTCCTCTGTCAAAAGCGCAATCGCCGTGATATTGCTAAAGGTGATATGTGACAAAACACCGTCAGTCAATAGCAATTCTTGACGGAGTGCTTCTTTGTATAAATCCAAAGATTCATTGGCAAAATGAGGGGAACCTTCATTGACGCGCTTGGTACAATAATTTGTCGCCAACAGATAAAGGTCGCGCAACTCATTTTTCGGAAACTGATACCCAAAGTCAAAAAGCTGCTTTTTGAATTGTTGAAAATGATGCTCGTCATTAGGATTCGTCAACGCAAAATATCCATGATAATAAAGTGCAATTGCGGGAATCGCTTGATACTCCGCCTGTCCTGCTTTCTCTAAAATAGCAGGCAATAATCCAAAATCATACTCCATCGAATAGACTCGCATATGCGAAATCGAAAAACAAGTTTGCCTCAATTTTTGAGATAAATAACCGATGTCCAATTTATCTGAAAGCGATTGTAAATTGATGGCATTGAGCTGCCGTTGTGCAGAGAGTGATTGATATTTTTCATATTCGAGATCATATAAATTTTCATAAAAATCTGCATTACGTTGTATTTCGTTTTCTAAAATTTCTTCTGTTGTTCGAATAGTTTGGTTGTAGTGCTTTTGCAGATTCTTCTGGCGATAGGCCATCGCCAATGCCAATGAACTATCTGCTTTTCTGGCGTTAATGATTTTTAGCGTCATGTATTGTTCCACTACTTTCGACACCAAACTTATTGCACTGCGAATACGCGAACCGCTAAATTCCAAACCAGGAAATATCTTTGTATGAAGCATTTCTTTATCTGGAATTATTTGCAACTCCTCTCTACATTCCAACAAAAAATCGAATAACTTCACTACATATTCGCGCTTATTGAAATGCGGAGAACGGATACAATCCCTGATTTCATTTAGGTCTCGCCTGCTCATTTGCTCCAAAATATCCCATAATTTGCTGTTTTTCATTTTTTATAAATTTTCATATCTGTCGCGAATAGATGTAATTTATGAATAAAAAATAAAAAAGAGTGCCGCAGATTGATAAAAATGACTTTTGAAAAATGAATGAAATGACTGAAATTTGAGATAGTATCAAACGAATTCCCATGAATTTGAAAAAAATGGAAAAGATGAGACTAATAATTATTGTTTTTGGGTTGTTTTTTAGTGCTGCTGTTTTGCATGGGCAGCTAATTGATTTGGAGCCTTGGGGTTCTTTGAGAGGCTCAATAGTTGAAGATTTTGCTATAAATAAAGATGGAGAAATTTTAGCATTTCAAAAAGGTAAAGGACTTGTCATATCATTTGATAAAGGAATAACTTGGAGCTTAGTAAAGTCCTCTTCCCTCTCAAACCCCTTAATTAAATCACATCCTGAGGGAGATTTTTTTCTTTTAGATACGCGCTCAGGATTATTATATACTTATGATTCGTTGAAAATTGATTTGAATTTTGAAATACTTCAAATTGGAGAAGGGGTTTCTGTCTCTATGGATATTGCTGATGATGGAGAAATTTTTCTCCTAATGAGTAATGGCAAAATTATTTCATCAACTGATAAAGGGGAGTCTTGGGGAATATTATTTGATACTGGCACATCTCAAACTTTTTATTCCGAGATTTTCTTATTAAAAAATGACAATGAAAATATCTATTTAAAGTATCGCCACTCTACTCGCCTTTCAATTGGTAGGATAAATAAACAGACAAAGGAATTGCATTTGATTATTGAAGATCGTAATAAAGTTACAATGTTAAAGGGTATTTTATATCTCAATAATGAACTTTATCAGGCATTCGGAGATTCAATACTAAAGAATAGTACTACCATTTTTACCTTTCCCGATAATGATTTTTTAGTTCAACTTACTTCAATAGACCAGCGGCTTGTAGCAAAAACGAAGAAAGGTTTTTACTCGTCTGATGACTTTGGGGATTCTTGGAGTTTTCAAGGATCTCCAAACATAAAAGAAACATTTAACACTGAAGGGAAAATGCTATTTGATATGACTGATAGTACTTGGGTAGTTAGATCTACCAACTATTCACATACCAATTTTTTCAGAGTGTCAACGGACCTTTCCAATTGGGATACAATAAAATTGTTTGAAGATGCTCCAGTAGTTTGGGATTTTTATAAACTTGAAAGTGATTCTTCGATCTGTATTGCTAATAATGTTGGTTTCTTACCCGAAACCTTTCATCAGGGAGGGATTCAAATATCTTATGACGATGGCCAAGATTTTAATTTACTCGAAATAAATGACACTACACAAATTTTAATGCTTTCAATTGGATTAAATGATAACTTCTTTGCTCTTGGCACAGACAGAGTAGCCTACAAGTCATCCGACAAGGGACTAACTTGGCAAATGATTTCGATTGTATCTGGGGTAAACCATCCCGTTTATTGGCTTAAAGCAAATAAAAATGGAGAACTCTTCGCTGTAATAAATGAAGATGAAATATTTTACTCAAAAAACAATGGATTTTTTTGGAGTAAAATTTCGAATGGACTTGGTTATTACATAGATATACATCCAAATGGAGATTTATATAAAACTCTTTCAGGAGTATTCAGCAGATATTCCTCAAATGAAAATAGATGGATAGATATTGCTTTTATAAATGGTGCATCAACTATACTAGGTAATGGACATATAATAGTCGCTGGTCTTGTTAATGGTGAGGTTCTTCAATATTATTCAATAGACGGTACTAATTTTTTTACCCGAAGGGTTAATAGTTATTATTCAATTAATTGGAGGTCACTCAAAGGACGGATTATTTATAGTAAGCAAAATGGGGATATATCTATTTCTCAAAACGAAGGATTAACTTGGACAACCATTTATTCTAATCCTGATACCGCCAACTATTCTCCTACCTCGGCTTATTTGGATAATCAAAATTATTTATACCTCACATTTTCTGGAAACCTTATTCAAAGATCGACAACCCCTCTCCAACTAAACTCTAACCTAATCAAGGGAAATATTCAAGTAGATGACAACCACAATTGTCTCAACGATTCCTTGGAAGTTGGATTCAAAGGAGTTACAGTTTCAGCAGTTGGTCAAGACACTTTTTACGCCAACACATATGCTGATGGAACATACGAAATATTAGTTCCCGAAGGAACATTCAAGGTTTCAGCAACAGTAGATACATCACTCTGGCAACCCTGCGATTCTTTCCAAACAGTCACTCTATCAGGAACTTATGATACAGCTTTTGTAGATTTTTCTTTAAAAGCAAAATTCGACTGCCCCAAACTCGAAGTAGATCTAACTACTCCAAGACTACGCCGTTGCTTCGACAACACCTACTATGTCAATTATAAAAACACCGGCACGATCGCGGCTGACACCCCTTTTGTAAAAATCACCCTCGATCCGCGTTTTAATATAAAACAGGCAACGATACCTTTTTCAGTAGAAAATGATTCCTGCTATATTTTTCCACTTGATACGATTGATGTTTTCGAAGAAGGAAATTTTTCTTTCGTCACTGAAATGGAATGCGATTCGGTCATTTTAGGGGAAACCATCTGCGCCGAAGCACATATTTTTCCAGACTCAATTTGTGGAACTCCTTCCGCCAATTGGTCGGGTGCTTCACTCGAATCTACCGCAGAATGTATTGGCGACTCCATCATTTTTAAGATAAAAAATGTTGGTAACGGCGATATGAATCAAGCTCGGCAATACATCATTATTGAAGATGTGGTGATTATGCGGATTTCACCTTCTTTCAACTTGCCAGCTGGTGATTCATTGCGAATTCCGATTGAGGCAATAGGTCAAACGTATCATTTAGAAGTGCCACAGGTCGATAACCATCCTGGACAATTTTATCCAAGTGTTACGGTAGAAAGTTGTGGACAACTTCCACACTCGCTTGGATTATTTAATCAATTTTCTCAAAATGACAATAATCCATTTATTGATATTGAGTGCCGCGAAGTTATTGGAGCATACGACCCAAATGATAAAGCAGCAGTACCAAGAGGAATTGATGTCGAGCATAAAATACAACCAAACAGCACGATTGAATATTTGATTCGTTTTCAAAATACGGGAACCGATACTGCTTTCTCAGTCAATATCATTGATACGCTTTCTCAATGGTTGGATGTGACCAGTTTTGTGGCCGGAGCCAGCAGTCATTCTTACGAATATGAAATTTCTGGAGAAGGAACGGTTCGCTTTATTTTCAACAACATCATGCTACCTGATAGCAACATCAATGAAGTAGCATCCAACGGATTTATCAAATACAAAATCGCTATGAAAGCTGATTTACCTATTGGTACTGAGATCTTAAACGACGCAGATATTTACTTTGACTTCAATGCACCGATTCGTACCAATGAGACTTTTCATGTCATAGATGAGCCGTGGATTTTAGTCAAAACGTCAGAAGTATTTGTGCCCGGTGTGGAGGTGAATGCTTACCCAAATCCATTTCAACATCAGGCGACTATCAAACTATCGAATGTGAAAAGCGGTCAGAAGAAATTCAGATTATTCGATTTTTCAGGAAGACAAATACGGCAACAATATTTTGATAGCGACCAATTTATTTTTGAAAAACAGTCGCTCACCAATGGTATTTATTTTTATGAAATAAGTGGAGAGGGTGCAAAGATAGCTGTCGGAAAACTGATTGTTCAATAGACTTTTAAACTAAAAATATAAAGGCATGGTGTTGTTTGATGCCATGCCTTTTTTTATAGCTGTTCAATAGTCAATTTTTTGTCGCGAAGCTATTTTTAGTTCTTCTTAAAAACCTTATCCCAAAATTTCTTCTTTTTCTTTTTGCGTTTACGCTTCTTTTCGAGGCGTTTATTTTTGCGTTCGATTTCTCTGGAGCGTTCTGATCGAGTAGTAGTGGTAGTCGTTGTGGTTCTTCGTGTTTTGGTGATGGTTGTGCTTGCATCCGCTTGCACAGAGTCTCTTTTGTTTTTTCTAAAAACGCCTAAGATGTCATCCCACATTTCACGTGGTTCGAGATTATCGATGATAGTTGGGCGGCTTTCGAGCCATCGTTCACAATTTAAAACCATTCGGATACTATCTGAAACTGGAGGGAAACTCGCATGGTCCCAATCTCTAAATGCTTTGTCTTCGATGGTAGATTTGTAGAAATTTCCCCAAATCGGAAGGGCTGTATTTGAACCCGAACCCAACGAAAGACTATTGAAATGTATCTGCGGATACTCACCGCCAACCCATGCACCTGCGACCAAAGTCGGCGTATAACCAATAAACCAACCATCCGATTGATTTTGAGTGGTTCCTGTTTTTCCGCCAATATCGTTGGTCAATTCGTAGGTATGTCGGAGTCGTCGCCCGGTTCCTTCATTAACAACCGATTGTAGCATTTTGTTGATAATCGTTGCTTCGTCTTCTGAGATGACTTGGGTCAAAAGTTCACTTTCTCCATTTTCGTTGAAATCTACGATTACTTTTCCTTCCGCCGTTTCGATGCGAGAAAGATAGCGGAGTGTTGGTTGATATCCTTGATTTGCAAAGGCTGAATAAACCTGCACCATTTCATAAAGTGAGACATCTGCAACCCCCAAAGCAATCGAAGGTACCGATGGAATGTCAGAAGTAATCCCCATTTTTTGAGCTAATGCTCGAACAGGTTTCGCTCCCGTTTTCATAATCATATCAACTGCTACTGTATTGACAGATTTGCTCAAACCTCCTTCCATCGAGTAAACGCCATCGTATTTTCCGTTGGCGTTTTCGGGACGCCAATCTTCGTGATCGGTGTAGGTGGTCAAAAAGTTATCAACATAATTGCACGGTTCTACACCAGCTTGCAAAGCGGCGGTGTAAACGATGGGCTTGAAAATACTACCTGCTTGCCGACGTGCTTTTACGTGGTCATATTTGAAATAACTGTGGTCGATTCCACCGACCCAAGCACGTACTTTTCCATCGCGAGGATCCATTGCAAAAAAACCTGCATTGAGTAGCGTCAAATAATATTTGATACTATCCATTGGAGACATTTCGACTTCTATTGACTCTCCGTCCCAACTGAAAATTTTCATGTTTCGCTTTTCCGCGAAAGCGGCATCAATCTCTTTTTCAGAAAGGCCTTTTGCTTTTAAGCCTTTGTATCGACGGGAGTTTTTCTTGGCAGTAGTGAGTATCTTTTTGTCGCCCAATGGATTACCACCTTTCCAATGTTTGTCAAAATCGGCTTGCAATTTTTTCATGTGCGTCGCAACAGAACGCTCGGCATAAGATTGCAATCGCGAATCAATGGAGGTATGAATTTTCAAACCGTCTGTGTACAAATTATAGGTCGAACCATCTTCTTTCGGATGTTCTTTCAGAATGTCTTTTAACTCCTGTCGTAAGTGCTCACGGAAATAAGTTGCCAATCCTTCGTCGCTGCTTTCATGATGAAAATCTAACTCCAACGGCAGCGCTTGCAAAGAGTCTTTTTCTGCCTCCGTGAGGTATTTGTACTTGGCCATTTGATGCAAAACGGTATTTCTACGCTTTAGTGCATTTTCTGGATTTCGAGCTGGATCGTAATAGGTATTGGCTTTCAACATTCCTATCAAAACAGCTGCTTGTTCTGCTTTTAAATATTTTGGAGAGGTGTTAAAAAATCGCTGAGAAGCGACTTTAATACCATAAATATTTCCACCAAAAGGAACGGTATTTAGATAAAGATTGAGTAGTTCACTTTTTTTATACAAACGCTCCAATCGACGAGCGATAAACATCTCTTTGACTTTACTAACTGGGATTGAAAAGAAGCCATGATTCTCGCGAGGATAGAGGTTTTTGGCGAGTTGTTGGCTCAACGTACTTCCACCACCACCGGCGCTATCTTGCATCAAAACGGTTCGTAAAAATACGCGCACCCATGCCCGTAAATCAATACCATCATGTTCGAAAAAACGAGCATCTTCGGTCGCAACAAGCGCATTTAAAACGGAAGGAGCAATTTCTCCAAAGTCTGCATTTAGTCGATTTTGGATGTAATATTTTCCTAACAAAACGCCGTCTTCTGAATAAACTTGAGAGGCCGTATTGTTTTGGATTCCTTTCAAATTTGGATAGCCTGGTATTTTTCCAAAAGCTCCCCAATAGACCGTTAAAACAAAAACAAAAAGTAGCAAAAGTCCCACTGCCGCAGCAATAGAACTATAAAGCAAACCTTTGAAAAGTCGTGGCTTTTCTTCGCGTTGTCTGCTTATCCATTCTTTAAATTGGGAAATAGTTGGGTTCGCCATGTACTCGGTGCCGTTTTGATTAGGAACTTGAAACGACTGGAAAGGTAGGATTATTTTGGGATTGGAA
>CALHBQ010000309.1 GCA_937930815.1 uncultured Saprospiraceae bacterium
TACGTTTGTTTATACTCTTTATTAAAACAGCACTCCTAATCGAAGTGTGAGATTGCTAATAACAGTTTTTTCGTCATTTTTGACATCTCCACGGGTATTGTGGAAAGTTGTCCCGTTATCGTCGGTAATATCTGTAAAGTACCGTTGATAGAAAATACCGGCGACAATAGAAGTTGATTGACTCAGGCTATATTCTGCTCCTCCTCCGAATCCCCAAGAAAGTGCTAAACCATTTATCTCTTCTTTAATATTCAGATCTTCAATTGCTTGGGGATCTTCACTCACTTTAGTACTTGCGGAAACGGTTCCTCTAGCAGTTGATTCAAATCCAATCGTAAAAACTGGAATTTCTGCAAAGTAGCGTAAATAGCCAAACTCTCTGGTTCTCATTTTCAAGCCAAAAGGAATTTCTACATACTGTAAATTGTATTTCAAATTGATTCCTGCTGCCAATGTATCTACTCCAATTCCCAAATCTGTTTCCGTCCAATAAGTTCCACCAAAATCATGACGTAACCTTCCACCAGTATTAAAGGCAAATCCTAAACCTCCGATAAACGCATAGTCTGGGCGGAAATAATATTCTCCAATTACGCCCAATTTCATTCCAGGTATCGTACCATTTGCGTTAATGTAATTTTGGTCGGTGGTCATCCAAGACAAAGTTGGACTTGCTTGGAATCCGAACCGAAAATCACCCGACTGTGCCTGCAATGCTGAAAAGGAAAGTGCGAAAAGTGCAATAACAAAAATTAATTTTTTCATATCAAATATGTTTGAATTTTATTAGTGAGTTGTGAAGGCAGTGCGAAATTATACTTTTCAATAGACAATTTGACTATTTTAAAGTTGTATTTTTTAACGCATAGGCTAAGAGGCTTCTTAATCATTTACTTATAAAAACTGAAAAGCCCTCAACAACCGAAGTTATTGAGGGCTTTTGCTGTGACTTATCTTTCGTCCTACAATTGAGCTTCTAATGCTGAGATTGAACTGTAATCCAAAATATTTTGAATTGCAGATTTAGATGGACTGAATTTTACTTTCGGAAGTACTTTGTATCCTTCTAAAAGGCTATCGTACTCGTTCCGTAAAAGTGAATCCTCACAAAGTGCCTCTCTGATTACTTTAGTTTCTTCGAGCGAAGTCTCTTTGTAGATAAAACGAATTAAGTCATTTTGAGTAAAGGCTATTTTCATATACGAAGTAAGATTTAAGGTTTTAAAATGATAAAATCGATACTATAACTACTATCAGTCGATAGTTAGTATTTGAGTGCGCTTCTCAGATAAAATTTAACATTTTTTGAAATTTTTTAATATGATGGGAAAATAAGGAGCGAGGTGAGAGGAAAGAGAAGAGAGGCTCTGAATTCATTTGTGGCTCTCACCTCACTCCTCTTTCCTCTCGCCTCTCTCTTCTTACTTCGCTTCTATTTTTAGATTAGTCTAAATTTATTATTTTTGCAGTCTAAAAATTATTTTCAATGCTATCTTCTACCGAAGAAAATTATTTAAAGGCGATTTATAAAATATCGGAACGCGACAACAAAGCGGCGAGTACGAATGCTATTTCTAGTGAAATAAGTACTTCTGCCGCGTCTGTTTCGGATATGTTGCAACGCCTTTCTTCAAAAGGAATGACGCATTATGAGAAGTATAAAGGCGTCACGCTCACTGAACAAGGCAATAAAATTGCAACCAACCTGATTCGCAAACATCGCTTGTGGGAAGTTTTTTTGGTTGAAAAACTAAATTTCACTTGGGATGAAGTGCATGATTTGGCGGAGCAATTGGAGCATATTCAATCGCCAGATTTAGTCAATCGACTTGACCAGTTTTTGGAGCACCCGAAGTTTGATCCACATGGCGATCCGATTCCTGATGCAGATGGGAATTTTACCCATCGAAGACAAATTGAACTGACCAATTTGGCAACTGAGGAAATTGGGACTTTAGTCGGTGTTCAAGAAGATTCTTCCACTTTTCTAAAATATCTTGATCGAATGGGTTTGAGTTTAGGAACAGAGTTGAAGGTTTTGGAAAAATTTGAGTTTGATGGCTCGGTCAAATTATTAGTTAACAACAAAGAACAAATTACGATTAGTAATAAAGTTTGTAAAAATCTTTTTGTAAAAAAATGAGAAATATATTCACTCTAATTTTTGTGTTTGGAGCGCTCTCTTTATTCGCTCAAAAGAAAAAAGTCGTTGCCACTGCTTCTATGATTGGAGATATGGCAGAAGTCCTTTCGGGCGGATTGTTGGATGTACAAACAATCGTCCCGATTGGGGGCGATCCGCATTTGTATGAGCCGACACCTTCCGATGCATCGCTCGCAAATTCAGCTGATTTGATTTTGAAAAATGGGCTAACTTTCGAAGGTTGGCTCAATGAATTGATTGCCAACTCAGGAACAAAAGCAGCAACCGTTTTGGTGACAGAAGGTATTCAAGCGATAGAAAGTGCTATTTATAAAAACGCAACTGACCCGCATGCTTGGATGGACCTTTCTTTAGGAAAAAAATATGCTGAGAACATTGCAAAAGCACTCGGTAATTTAGACCCTGAAAATAAAGAAGCCTATAATTTCAACTTGGAAATTTATCTACAGCAAATAGATGAACTTGATAAATACATTTTAGAACAAGTAAAAACGATTCCAGAAGCTCAGCGAATTTTGATTACTTCTCACGATGCTTTTCAATACTATGGCCGTCGTTATGGATTGAAATTAGAATCGGTTCTCGGTACTTCTACAGATGCAGAAGTTCAAACTTCAGATGTGGCGAATTTGCGTAAAGTGATTAAAGAAAGTAAAGTGCCTGCTGTATTCATAGAAAGTACGATTAACCCTAAATTGCTTCAACAGATTGCAAGTGATTCAGATGTAAAAATTGGTGGTAAATTATTCGCTGATTCGATAGGTGGCAAAGACAGTGAAGCGCCGACTTATCTGAAAATGCTTCGTTACAATACCGATGTTATTGTAGCTGCATTGAAAGGAAATATTCCAACCAATTTGAAAGAAAACGAGGAGAGCGAAACGAACTGGCTATACTTTGGTCTCTTGGGATTGGCTTTGATTTTAGGTTCTGTTTTTCTTTTTAATAAAATGCAATAACCACGTATGGTGGCACGAGTTAGCTTACGAGTTATTCGATAATTTTAATCAGTTGTCGCTGATAATTACTTTATCCTCGTCCCACCATTTATGAGTTTTGACTTAGTACAGTTTAATGGTGGGACGAGGGATAAATTGAGCATTTGTGGAGTTTTTATAATCTATAATAACGCTTAATAAACTCGTGCCACCATCCATCAACTTTTAATAAAATGCAATAATGTCCACCATATCAGTAAAAGGCATATCGGTTTCTTACGATAAGAAAAGAGTCCTCACTAATATCTTTCTTGATATTGAGGAAGGCAATATCTATGGCGTCATTGGTCCAAATGGAGCAGGGAAGTCAACCCTTTTTAAAGCAATATTAGGATTGATTGAACCAGATGCAGGTGAGGTCAAAGTTTTAGGGAAAGATATTTCTAAAGTTAGAAAAAAGGTGGTTTATGTTCCACAGCGAGATGATGTAGATTGGCAGTTTCCTGCTACGGTTTATGACATAGTGATGATGGGGCGCTATCCTCACAAAAAGATTTTTGCGAGTATCAATCAAAAGGACAAAGACATTGTCAATCAAGCCCTAAAAGACATGGGCATAGACCATTTGAAAGAAAGACAAATTGGAGAACTTTCCGGTGGGCAGCAACAACGTGTTTTTATCGCAAGAGCGCTTTGCCAAGAAGCAGATATATATTTTCTGGACGAACCTTTTGTTGGTGTTGACATGACAACCGAGGAACGCATTATCACAATGTTGAAAAAGTTAGCAGCGGAAGGAAAAACGCTTTTGGTGGTTCATCACGATCTTTCTTCTGCCAATGATTATTTTAATAAAATCATTTTGCTCAATCAGCGATTGATTGCTTATGGCGATACAAAAGGCGTTTTCACAGAAGAGAATATTCGAAAAGCTTATGGGCCACAATTGACTATTTTGCATAAGACTGGATTGATAGGGGGACAGGATTGATTTGATTTTAGGATTTTACAAGATTCGAGCGTAAACAAAAAATAGCCAAAGGTTTCCCTTTGACTATTTTTTATTCAATCCTGTAAAATCCAATCATCCTAAAATCCTGTCATTTTTCAGTCACGCTCAATCGATTATCCTCTGGATTCCTATCCACCAATTTATTAATCGGATCAATTCCCGCTTTAACAGGCAGTTCATTTACTTTTACTTCAAAAGACATTTCCTCTTTATTGATTTTATGTTTTTGAAGATAAAGGACTTTGCT
>CALHBQ010000310.1 GCA_937930815.1 uncultured Saprospiraceae bacterium
AAAGAACAATAGTTCGTCTGTATCAAGTTCAACTTTAGTCAATTCATTAGAACAAAAAGCAACTAATTTAGCCTCTTCAACTGTTCCATCAGGATGATTTGCAGCGATGTAGTTTAGGATTTCATCTGACAATTGAACATCGTCGTCGTCATCATCATCATCATCGTCATCGTCGTCATTGTCCTCGTGAATAAATTCACAAATCAAAACGCCAGCTTCCGAAACAATAATATTGCTTTCCTCTTCCATGGTATCTTCGATTTCTAACCAATAAGAAAGTAGGCCATCGACATCTGTCAATTCTAAACCTTTGTCTTCGATATAATAATCTGCGTAATCGCTTGCCACTAAATCAGCAATCGGAGCAGGCATATCAGCCGTTTTAACTTCAACACCACTCATCGTAAATGTACCGAGTGAGTCAAAAAACATCAGGACATCTCCATCGACAGTTTCGACTTCTACAGCGGTCAATTCTTCATTACAAAAATCAACGGTTTCTGCATCCTCAATTGATCCATTAGGATAGTTGGCTGTGATGTAAGTCGTGATTTCATCAGATAATTGAACGTCATCGTCGTCATCATCATCATCATCGTCTTTATCAGGATTGTTACGATTGCCTTTGAACTTCAAAACTGGTTTTAAAAAGTAGTCGCCATTTCCTCTTTGCTTTACAGAAGCGCAAGCATCAAAGTCAACCAACAAATCAGTAACAGAAGTACTGTCAAGGTCAAAATTCACATTGATTTTCAAACCTGATTGGCTACCTGAAGGAATCGTCAAAGGATGAATTTCTCCATCCACTTTGATAGTGTTTTCAGAACCTAATATCATTCTGATTTGGCTGATGTTATTGAATGGCAATGAATCAGAAGCAATCAAAGTATCAACGCCATTTTGAAAATCTAAAAGATTGTAGATGCCCATTACAGTGTTCAGTTCAACTTCTTGTCCTTCTCCTTTTATAAGGATAGAAAGAATTTCTACATTGATTTCTTCTGCATCAAAAGGTGCATCTGTAAGAAAGAAATTGACTAGATTCTTTTGAGTAGTCGTTGTGGTAGTTGGATCGGTTGGATCTACTACCGTTGGTGTGATATTTTCTTTTTGACAAGAAAACATAAATACGCTAAGCGTAAAAATTAAGAGCAAGATACGGTTCATTTTATTATTGTTTTATGAATATTTGAAAGAGTAATAAAAAAGGAAAGCAGGAATTATACTCTTCCTACTCCCTTAAATTGTAAAGCACTAATGTTTGTTATTTGTTTAATTTTTGAGAATGTGAATTTTCCTTGTAAAACTGCTTTCATTTGTTTTGATGAGGAGAAAATACATGCCGGCGTCGATTTTTGGAGACCACTCGACATGCATTTTTCCTTGATTTGGATATGAGAATGTACAGAGAAAATTTCTTCCTAAAACATCCACCAAAGAGACTTTTTCTAAAGTAGTTTGGCTTGGATATTCGATAGTGATTGCATTAGTGGAGGGGTTGGGAAATAGAATAAATTCTTCTGGATGGGTATGGGTAGTGGAGGTAAGCGTTTTATGAACAAAAATCTGAATGGAATCAGTTGCCATCGGCACCGAACTGAGATTCTCGTTTATCAAAATGATATCGGTAATCGTAATGTCAAGTGTATCTTTTTCGGCTCGACCGACCACATAATCTTCAATGATGATAAAGAAGCTTCCCACTTCTCCTGAACCAGAAACGGGCGATTGATTCACACGTGCAAAAGACAATTCTGCTTTACCCGCTGTTTCATCATTGAAAATGAGCGACTTGACATCTTCCCCATTTCCAGCTGGATCAATCCAATTATTATTGGCAAAATCAAATTCCCACTCCTCTCCGGGTTCTGTCAAACCTGTGGAATAGTTCATCTTAAAACTTATTCCATAAAAATCCTGAATCGGCGTAGTCCCATCACCCAGCAAAACCTTTACCTCAATCTCATCCCCAAATTGGATATTTGTATTTTGTACTTCGAGCCTTACCTGTGGAGCGCCTGTTCCGGTACTAGTGTTATAAGTGTCAGGGGTAATGGTTCCATGGATTTTAGAAAAATTATCTTCTATGACTTCTAAATCTTCGTCATTAATTTTTCCATTGCCATCACAATCGCCGTATGCGAAGTTTAAACCATTAGGAAAATCATCTGCCCAGAGGGTGGTAATATCTTTTTCCTCCCAATTGCCACTGGTGTTTGTCCTTGTTGGTCCATCGGTACCAAAAGCAATGGCTGCGTAAAGAAAATCGACGCCAGAGACAATGCCATTATTATTGACATCTCCAGGCCACAACTTCTGAGCAGTTAAAGTTTGTATTGTGGAATTGCACAGAATGATTATTAAAAATATTTTAAAGAATAAGTTCATATGTATAATGTATCAGAATATCAGATTTTATGTATTCCGTAATTGTATGACGCAAATTTGCAGGAGTTATTCGCTTCAAACAAATACAATTTTTGTATTTTGTAAATTCATTTTATAAAATTTAATAAAAAATGTATTTTTAATTTACTCATAATCAATTGTTTAGGTGATTATTTATTTTATAAAATTTCAATTTGTAAAATTGAATTAGCGTTAAGAAGTAGTTAAATAGTATCTTTATCAGATGAAATCCACGATTCTGCATCATTCTATATGAGAAATAGCAAATTATTCGATTATTTAAAAAAGATAAAACCGGAACAATGGCCGGCCTTGTCGCGCTTTGTCCGCTCTCCATTTTACAATTCGCGCGAAGAAGTGATTACTTTTTTTGAATTCATTCAATCCTTCCATGCAGATTTGGAAAATGAGCAATTGAAAAAGGAAAATGCTTTCCAAATGCTCTTTCCTGGCCAACCATATGACAACCAAAAAATAAGGCATTTGATGTCCTATTTGAACGATTTGACTCGTAGATTTTTGGTTGTTCAAAAACTCGAATCCAATAAAGAAGTGCAAGAAATTTTCTTGTTAGAATCCATGCTCGATATGTTTCCGATAGAAAAAGCATTCAACCAACGTTTCAACATTGCAATGACTTTTGTAGAAAATAAAAATGAAAAAAGCGCAGCTTATTATGAATTAAAACAAAGACTTTATGATCTGGCGGATAAGAATTTTTTACTAAAAAGAGAGCGGCGAAACGACGACAATTTGCAATTGGCTTCAGATTTTTTGGATCAATCTTATGTGCTCAAAAAACTCAAATATTTGTGCAGCATGTTGAGTCGCGAAAAGATACTTTCTACCAATTATGAACTACATTTTATTGATGAAATAATCAATCGAACTGATTCTGAATTGCTCCGCTCTGTTCCGTTGATTGAGATTTATTATTCGATTTTAGGACTACTAAAATCCGATTTTGAAATCGCAGACTTCACCACCTTAAAAGCCCTTATTTTAAAGTATAAAACGAAAATTTCTTCAGATGAAATGCAAGAGATTTTTCAATATGCCATCAACTTCTGCCTCTCAAGTTTACGCAAAGGCAAAGATGAATTTGTGGAAGAAGCCCTTAACTTATACATCGAAGGAATCGAAGATGAGATACTTTTGCAAAACGGCGTTTTGTCCCCGTGGACCTATACCAACGTGGCAAAACTCGCGCTCCGAAAAGAGAAATTTGATTGGATAAAAACCTTTCTTCACGCCAACAAAAAACGGCTACCTAAGTCCGTCCGAAAAAACGTTTTGAACTACAATCTCGCAGAAGTTCATTTTTACAAAAAGGAATACGACGCTGCCCTCCGATTGCTGCAAGAAGTAGAATTTCATGACCTCACCTTTAATTTGAGTTTCAGAGTCATGCTGGCAAAAATCTATTTTGAAAAAGAGGAAATCGAAGTACTTTTATCTTTGATTGCTTCCTTTTCGATTTACATCAAAAGAAGCAAAAAGCTCTCTGCTGAGTTGAAACAGACCAACCTCAACTTTTGCCTTTTTCTAAAGAAAATTACAAAAATCAAGAAATCTGAAAAACGTATTGAATTAAGGGAAGAAATCAAAAATTGTAAGCTATTGACGGATCGTGGTTGGTTGTTGAAAATTTTGGGTGAACATTAAAAGGTTTACTTTTTTATAGCACACGCAACCATTCCCGATTTCAAATACGTACCTCATTCAATAGTTAGTTTATTCATTATCAAAAGAATTCCAAATTATCCTCAATAAAAACGCTAACTTTGTTAGCGAAGAAATTGAAGATGAGCGTCACGATGATGATTAATACCACACCTTCTACTCAATTTATTCACAAGTCAAATTAGATTTTGACGTATCACTAATTTTCATGAAAAAGATATTTTCAATTTTAGTTTCCCTTTTAGTTGTTTGCGGCATAAACGCCCAAGACGGCAATACAGAAAAGAAAACCTGTGCTTCCGCATGCACCATGCCATGTGCGAAAATCATGAAATCAATGTCTAAATTTTCAATCACGGCAACGGCAGGTACGCCTTCCTTTGCGTACAACGCATTGAATACTTCCAAAGCAGGCGACTTGCTCAAACCCAATTTGGGAGAATTGACAATCGCCTATAAAATGACTCCACGTTTGTCTTTTGGAATTAGTACGATGAGTGGCCTCAACAATCGCTCTGCCGGTTACTTTGATCAAGAAGACCAATTCACGCCTTTCTGCATGGAAGATGACGACGACGATGAGCATGAGGATGAGCACGACGACGATGATGATTTGGACGACGATCCAGACGATTTGGACGACGATGATATCGAAGAGGAGCACGAGGATGACGACGACTGTGATGAAGGTGAATTCGGCGATGCAATCATGGGAAGTGCTACTTACAAATTGTTTGAGAAGTTTCCACTTTTCGTACAGGGTGCAGGTGGTTATTCAATGGTTGATGGTGCACCTGTTTACTCAGCGATGATTGGTTATAACCAAAAAGTATTTGCAGGTTTTGGAATTATTGCTGGCGTTCGTTACTCAGATGTTTTGCACAAAACACCTGTTTTGGCAAAAGAAGTTATCAGCCCTGCTGGTTTGAAAATTGAATTAGGAGCAAGTTGGAATTTCTAATTTATAGGTAAACAACTTTCGTAAAAGAATCCCGAATTTCTGCATGTCAGGAGTTCGGGATTTTTTGTTAAAAAATATGATTTTGAGGATATTGTCGTTCTGATTATAAAATAAAAAACATGAGATTCATTTATACTTCGATTGTATTCATCTTCCTTTTAGCAAGTTGCAATACAGCTAAACACGCCGAGATGGGCACCTACTTGAATGATTCGATATCTAATGAATCCACAGGTAATTCAGTTGAAAAACAAGAATCAACTTTCGAAGAAGATCGAAAAGTACTTTACTCGGCGAACCTAAACCTTGCTGTAAAAAATCGGGATTCGACAGCCAGTCAAATAGCTGCAATCGCAAAAAGATATAATGGATACGTCAATGAAACGGGCACTTACCGATGTGTCATTCGAGTTAAAAGTGAACAGTTGAATTCAGCGATAGATGATATTTCAACTTTAGGAAAAGTCAACTATAAAAATATTCACGGAGCAGATGTCACAGAGAGCTATTTGGATAATAAACTCCGATTAGAAAATGCCGAAAAATCGAGGAATCGATATCTCGAATTATTAGAAAAAGCAACAACCGTTCAGGAAATACTTTTGGTTGAAAAAGAGTTGGAACGACTCAACGTCACCATCGAAATGCTAAAAGGCAAAATGAATCGAAT
>CALHBQ010000311.1 GCA_937930815.1 uncultured Saprospiraceae bacterium
CAACCATCTCTCTCGCAAAAGTCCCATCCTCCGCAGTAGCTTTGAGTAAATAAATACCATTTGAAAGTTGGGTGTTTTTCAATTCTATAGCGGTAATGTTTTTAAAATTTTTTTGTTTGAAAAGCAATTTTCCATTCAAATCAAAAATCTCAATTTTTTGGAAAGGAGTGGCTGATTTTAAATTAATCGTTTCATTAAATGGATTAGGAAATACTTTTAAATCCAAAATCAAACGGTCATTGTCTTTGGTCGAATTCGTCGATGAATTTGAACAGGGAAAAACAAAATTTGGATAATAATCAAATAAACATTTGCCTGGATTTACTTTGGTATCAAGTGCTAAATTTCCGTCGATATTCATGCAGATTAGTTCAGATCCTGCATCAGGTGCATACTTAGGTTCACCAGGCATCAAAAAATAATTTTTGATAGAACCAACACTTTCTACCCAAACATCATCGAAATCATAAACTGAATTATAGAGTGTGATTCTCTTTTTGTACTCATTAAGAATCATCATGGAATCAACTTCTGTAACGACCATTTCTGCACCAGTTCCTTCGTTTAATTTGTCACCTACTTCGAGGTTGTAATCGTATAAAACAGAGCGACTTCTGGCATTCATATCCATGAACTCAACGATGCCATCTTTTTCGAGAATCATCCCTGCTTGAAAAACATATACCAAAGAATCAAAGATCCGTGGTGGTGGTTCAATGCCCGCAAAAACAGTTTCTAAAATTGTCCATGTTTCGTTATTGATGAGGGTGTCACCACAGGTAGAAATGACATTGAATCGAGGTCCGGCAATACTTCCGGTAATGTTATGCCATACTTTTTGACCAAAAATAAAATTTGAAGAAAGTAATGTGATCGAGAATATTAGGAATAGCTTTTTCATTTTAATCGATTTATTAAGTTTTTGGGTAAGACGCTTTTTTGTCGTACTTGGTTGGGTAATTTTTTTAAACCATTTAAGGCATTTAAGGGCATATAAGTCGCTCTGTGAAATCTTATACGTTCTTAAATGCCTTATATGGTTCAACTCAATCAATTAATCGAAATAGAAATCTCATCCGCAAAAATCCAACATTGTCCGCCAGCTGATTTATGCTTTGATGGACAGTCGCCTTGGTTTTTTCCAACAACTCGAATGTATCGAGTATTTTGTTTGAAATTAGCACTAAAATCCTCGATGATACTACCTCGGTCATCCCACTTGATTTTGTTTTTAACAGTTGAAACTAATTTGAAATCTTTTCCATCATTCGACGCATAAAATTGAACTTCTTCTGGCATGAAAATCCATGCGTTTTCATCTTGCAAAAAGTTGATAGAAACAGAATTGACCATCTGGTTTTTACCTAAATCAATCGTTGCATCCAAGTCAATTCCTTCATAGCCTTGCCACTCTCCAGTTCGGAAATCAACGCCTCCTTTTAAAAAATCTATCAAAGCTTTGTCGCCGCCAGCTGCGTATTGAGGAGCGTATTTTGTTGCTAAAGTTATGCCTCTGTTTTGAGGAATTTTATAGAGTTTTGTTTCGATGGTTCGGCTTTCGCCAAAACTGGTTTTTGCCTTTGCTTTTAGGAGGCAATCTGCGGTTACTACGATTGGTCGTTCATATTTTTTCGTAGGTTCGCTGCCGTCTGTCGAATAAAATATCTCTGCTTTTGGATGTGGATTATTGAGCCTCACCGTGGTGTTATTCATAAATGCTCGTTCGCCTTCCGATACCGCAGGCACTGGTACAATGCTTGGACGTTTCAAAGGTTTTTCTTTAAGAAATGGAGACCTCTCAAAGTTCTTTTCGTTTGGTGTACTACCCATTTCAAAAACTAATTCGCCGCCATTCGTAATCGACGAATGTGCAATTTTCGGAGAGTCTAACGGTTTCCCGTTAAGGGTCGCAGACTGAATGTAAATGTTCTTTTTTGTTAAATTATTCGCTCGAATTGAAAAGGACTTTCCGTTTTCTAAATTGATTTTTGCGGACTTCATGTTTGGTGTTCCGATGTCATAAACTGGACTGCCAGGAGCCACTGAATAAAAACCCATTGCACTCATTACATACCACGCAGACATTTGACCGCAATCCTCATTTCCTTCATATCCATGCGGATCGTTTTTGTACATTTCGTTCGTGATGCGGTTGATGATTTGCTGAGTTTTCCACGGTTTTTCTACATAGTTGTAGAGATATCCGATGTGATGACTCGGTTCATTTCCATGGGCGTATTGACCAATCAAACCCGTGATGTCGGCTTGATTTCTTCCGGATGTTTCCGTTTCAGCTTCGAAAATTGCATCCAAAAATTTATCGAAATTTTCCTTTCCACCATGAAAATAAATGAAGCCTTTGACATCATGCGGAACATAGTATCCATACTGCCAAGCGTTCGCTTCGGTAAAATGAAAATTCACTTCGTATGGGTTGAAATTAGGCGTCCAAAAGTTTCTGTTTTTTGCTCTGAAAAATTTTGACTCAGGGTCGAAAAGATTTTTCCAACTTTGAGAACGTTTGATGAATTTTTCATGGACATCCATCTTACCCATTTTCAAAGCCATCATTGCGATGCACCAATCATTGTAAGCATATTCGAGGGTTTTGCTAACTGATTCGGCATCGAGTTCTGAGGACAAAAAGCCGTCTTTGATATAGTCCAGTTTCCCAAATTCATCTTCCTCCGCAAAATCAATCATGGCCTCCAATGCCTTCTCTGCATCATAGCCTTTGATACCTTTTATATATGCATCTGCAATCACTGAAACTGCATGATATCCAATCATACAATTTGTTCGATTGTTCCATAATTCCCAAATCGGTAGGCGACCATCATTATCATAAATTTTCAAAAATGAATTGATAAAGTCATTGGTGCGTTCTTGTTCTGTGATGGTATAAAGCGGATGTGCTGCTCGATAAGTATCCCAAAGCGAAAAGACGGTATATTGTTGATGATCGGTCGCTGTGTGAATTTTATCATCATGCCCGCGGTAGCGTCCATCGACGTCTGTGAAAATATTCGGAACGATAGAAGTATGATAAAGTGCGGTGTAAAAAATCGTTTTATCGTCATCGGTCAGTGCATCAACTTCTATTTTAGAAAGTTGTTTTTCCCACTTGTCTTGTGTTTGTTTTTTTACGGTTTCGAAATCCCAATCAGGTATTTCTTTTTGAAGATTTTTGCGAGCGCCTTCGATGTCTACAGCTGAGATTCCGACCCTTACTTTTACGATGCCAGTTGATGGTAGTTTAAAATGGAAAGCGGACTTAATGTGCTCATTTTCAAATAGTTGTGGTTTGATGTCTACTCTGAAAGAATCCAATTCGTAACCCAAAATTGGCTCTGAAAATTGCGCTACGAAATACACTTTTTGATTGCTTGCCCAAGCGGTACTGATGCGGTAACCTTCGATTTCGGTGAGACTATTTATTTTTAAACCACTACCCAATACTTTATCGCGATGCGTTAAATCAAGTAGCACTGTTCCAACTGAATTTTCATCCGTATTCGAAAAAGTATATTGATGAAAACCAGCGCGTTCGGTAGCAGTCAATTCGACTTTACAATCAGGTTTATCCAAATGAACTTGATAAAAACCAGCGGATGCTTTTTCCGATGATTTTTGAAAAGGCGAACTATAACCCGGTTGGCCATCTGACCCATTATTAAAATTGACTTTTGAAATTGCATCCAATTTACTCGTCGTCTGCGGCATGAACAAAATGTCACCATGATCCGAAACTCCTGTTCCACTCAAATGTGTATGGCTAAATCCATAAATTACATTGTCTGTAAAATGGTAACCACCGCATCCGTCCCAACCTTCGAGGCGCGTATCGGGGCTGAGTTGAACCATTCCAAACGGAGCAGTAGCGCCGGGGTAGGTGTGGCCATGACCACCCGTTCCGATAAATGGATTGACAAATTGGGATAAAGTGCCATCGTCGATTCGTTGAGTTGAATCTGTCGTTTGGCACCCAAAAATTAACAAACTGATAAGTGCGAGAAAAATGTAATGTAATTTCAAAGTTGTATTTTTGTTTTGAATAAATTATTCGTGA
>CALHBQ010000312.1 GCA_937930815.1 uncultured Saprospiraceae bacterium
GAAATGAATTAAAGAAACAAGGGAAACCTCTAACTTTAAACTCACAACTTTCAACTTTTTTATTTATTCAAAAAAACTATCGTATTGATTTTTACTGTTTTGTGCTCGTTCTGGTTTCGCGATAGGGGAATTCAAATCTAAAACATCAGCTTCATTTTCTGCTTGCAAAAGTAAGTCCTCTTTTTCGTCCCCTAAAATTATGGACACGCCTTTATTTTCCCATTCCTCTAACATTCGCAATCCTTCTTCTTCAAAAACGCCATTTTGTAGATCAATCGAATCCATAAAATTGGCAGACATATCCATGAATCGCTCCATTTCTCCAACCTTTTGACTCACATCTACCGCAATCGCTTCAAGTGCCATGTCAAACATTTCCTTTTTATCTTTATCTCCGTTGATGATCGTCATGGCCGACTTCATAGCTGAATGACTTGCTACAATCGCTTTACGTTCCTGGTCTTTGACTTTCACTTGATCCTTCACATCCTCAATCAAAACTTCCGAGTTTTGGTACATTTTAGTTAAAACCCGATATAGGATTTCCATTTTTTTGTACAAATCCTCCAATTTTAGATTGGATTCTTTGAGACGACCTGCCTTACGGCTTTTCAAAATCATCACTTGCTGCTCTTGCGAATCTTTTGCTTTTTGTGCTAAAGTGAGATTACTTTGAATATTCTTTTTATTGGTAACAATTGATTCGTTTAGCTTATGTAGTTGTCCACGCAACTTAGCAATCTGCCGATTCATGTTTCGAAGATTTGATTCCAAATCCGATACATATCCTTTTAATATCCCAATCGGGTCAATTTCGATAAACCAACCAGTAACGGTTCGCATTGCAGATTTGTACATATACCAAACTAAGGCGCGCATTTTGGGGTCGAGCACCATATAAACCACTGCTCCCAAGGCCGCCAGAAGCCCCGCTAAAGTCAACATATTGGACATGGCTCCAACTAAAAGAGGCAACAATGCTGATAATAAAAAACCACCTCCAATCACCAAACCAGCCAAAACGATCCCACCAGTAATTCCTTCAGGTCGTTGCCAAAATGATTTTGGTTTATATTCTTTAAAGTTCATTTATCCTTTTTTGAAATAGCTGTAACCTAAGAAAGCTAAACCTGCTACAACAGCAATTTTAAGAATCATTGCAATGAGCCCACCTAAAACTTTAAATACTAAAAGGCCTCCGATAATTAATACCCCAAAGCCAATCATTTGATTCTGTTTCATGATGTTTGTTTTTATATTTAAATAATTGAATGTCAGTTAATTGAGAGTGTGAGAGTGTGAAAATCACTCATTTCTCATTTTCTCACACTCTCATTCTCTCATTTTCTCATTTTCTCACTCTCTCGTCCTCTGCTACTTCAGGTACTTCTTCATATTCTCAAAATCACTCTGGATTTGCGAACTCAACAACTGATAAGAAGCTAAAAAATTACTTCGAGTCGCCTGTACTTTAGCAGTTGCACCAGAGATTTCTGACTTCATTTTTTCGGCTTGCTTTTCGTGCTGAGCGATTTCTTCTGTTAGTTTTTTGATCTGGGCTTGTTTGTTTTTGACAGTTGCTTCGAGGTTTTTAATTTCTTCTCCTTTGGCTTTGATTTGACTCGATTGTTGGTTTGCTACTGCTTGCTGAAACTTCTGCTCCTCATTTGCCAAAACCTTAATATAATGCTGGGTCGATTGAATCAATTTTGGCGCAGAAACACCCATTGTTTGGGCCATTGCGAATGCAGATTGGTAACGCGTCGCCTCATCCATTGACATTTTTTTGAGCGATTCCAAAGAGCGTTTATACTCCATGTAGTCGAACCCATCCAAATTATTTTCCTCCAATGCTTTCAATAAAATATCGGTAAATTTTTTGGTGGCCGTTCCACCAGAAGGAGCAGGTGTGGTATTGGAAGAAGCGCGAGTAGCTGGCGTTGATTTTGCAGCTGGTGTATTAGTTGGTGCTTCGTTTTTCGCTTTTGGTGTAGCTGTTTCATCTTCAACTATAAAAAGCGACTTAATCTTTTTGAACATTTATATCTTTTTTTAGAAAACTAAATTCACATTAAACTAAATCGGCAAAGTACTTGACTTGTTTAAGTGTGTATCTAATCTTTCGACCAGTATTGATAATTATCCCACAAAATAAGTAAAAACCCAATAATCAGTCAATGACTTTCGAAATTACTATCCCAGTTCTGAATGAAGAGGAAACTTTGCAGCAGCAAGTTTCCATTTTATTTGACTTTTTGTGTGAAAATTTTCCTCAAAAAACAGATTGGAAAATTGTAATCGCTGATAATGGTTCGACGGATAAAACTTTTGAAATTGCTAAGGAATTGAAATCAAATTTTGGCAATATTCGATTGATTCAAACGGAAAAAAGAGGGGTAGGGCTGGCCTTAAAAACTTCGTGGTCATCTTCTGAGGCGGATTTGGTTGGATACATGGATTTAGATTTAGCGACTGATTTATCTCACTTTTTAGAATTGATGCAAGTTGTTGATAATCAGGAGATTGACTTAGTTTATGGCACACGTTTGCATACTGATTCTAAAGTGATGGGTCGTACTTTGAAAAGAGAAATAACTTCAAGAATTTTCAATTTATTGGTATCAAATTATTTACGAACCGGCTTTTCGGATGGCATGTGTGGATTTAAATTTTTGAAACGAAAACATCTTCAAAAATTAATGGATGCAGGGGCAGAAAGTGATGGTTGGTTTTTTAGCACAGAGCTTTTAGCCACTGCAGAATGGAATAATTTGAAAATATATGAACTGCCGGTAAAATGGACAGATGATGCAGGAAGTAGCAAAGTAAAAATTTTCAAATTAGCCAAAGAATATCTCAAAGCGATGGAAGTTCTTCGTCAGAAAAAACTAAAAACAACTTGAGAGAATATGATTTCGTCATCGTCGGTGGAGGTTTATTTGGCAGTTATTCCGCCGTTTATCTTTCTCAAAAGGGATTTTCGGTCTGTATTTTAGAAAAAGAAAAAGAATTATTTCAAAAAGCATCGACG
>CALHBQ010000313.1 GCA_937930815.1 uncultured Saprospiraceae bacterium
GCATAGAATTAAAAGGTAAAAGTCTTCGTAAAACCGTAAATCAATTATCTTAACCCCATATTTGCTAACACTAAAACGTATGTCTTCTGTCAAGGGGGTCAAAGCTGTGGAATGAGGAGGTCAGAAAGAGTGGAATATACACTTTGGAAGAGTTTACAATTTGGGTGGAAGGAAATACCTTGCTCCTGCCAAGGGGATATTAATGCAAATCCCGTTATCGAAAATTCGATAACGGGATTAATTATTGTTTAGTTATTATCTCTTTAAATGGACTCATCTTAATCAATCCAAACTACAGGATTAAATTCTACTTTTTTAACTGTTTTATCTCCAACAAATTTTAGAGTATAGAATTTGTTTAGATACTTATTTGTTGTGTAACAATTCTTTGATAACTCATAATCGTAATTCGGTATGGAAACTACAGAAGGTGAGCCAAGCAATTTTTCGATTTCTGCTATTTCTATACCAATGAAACAATCTTTATTCTCAATTATTTTTTGAGACAATTTCTTATGATAATAGTAACAACCACTATCTTGGGAAATAGCCCATTTTTCTTTTACTTCCTTAAAAAACAGGGTACATTTTGAATTTATAGAATTAATCAACTCACCATTTACCAATTTATACCCCTTATGAGGAGTTCCACAACCAAATGCCAAAAATAAACACGTTATTGTAATGAAAAATAATTTTATCATTATTGAGTTTTAATAATTTCCCTTCTGGTACAAGTCTTCCCAATACCCAAAACTAAAGCGCTGGTTTAAGTTTGCAAAAACTTGAACCCAATTTAACGAGCGTCTATGACGCAACATATACACAAATCTACAAACCTACCCCGCTGGTTTAAATTTGCAACTGAATCCAGCGGGGGAGTTGAACAATTTCAGGAATGCTTCAAATTAAGACACTTTAAGTTAGATTTGCCAAGTGATTTTAAAAGAAAATAAAATTAGTATCATCATGCCTATCAAAAACGCTATGCCGTTTTTGACAGAATGCCTTGATTCCATTATTTTACAAACTGAAATAAATTGGGAACTATGTGCAGTCGATGACCACTCAACTGATAATTCCTTTTCAATTTTGAAAAAATATGCTCAAAAAGACAAACGGATAAAAGCTTTTGAAAATGATGGGATCGGAATTATTCCTGCGCTCCAATTAGGCTATTCAAAGTCGTCAGGCAATTTTATTACAAGAATGGATGCGGATGACATAATGCCAAACAGAAAGCTCTCACTGCTTCGAAAGGCCATTGAACATCAACCTCAAGCAATCAGCACTGGCTTGGTAGAATACTTTCCAAAAGAAATTATCAAAGGAGGATTCAAAAAATATGAAACTTGGCTCAATCAACTTACTGCAACCAATTCAAATTTTAAAGAAATTTATAAAGAATGTGTAATTCCTTCTCCTTGTTGGATGGCACATCGAAAGGATTTCGAAGCGATTGGTGGGTTTGAATCAGAAGTTTATCCGGAAGACTACGATTTATGTTTTCGTTTTTATAAACACAAATTGAAGGTCGTTGGAGTTAATGAAATTTTACATAAATGGCGTGACTACCCTACTCGAACTTCTCGAACCAATCCAAACTATTCAGACAACAGATTTCTGGATTTGAAAATCAAATATTTTTTAGAAATTGATAGAAAAATAGATAAGCCGCTCATCGTTTGGGGAGCAGGTAAAAAAGGAAAAGCAATCGCCAAAATTTTAGTAGAAAGGGAAATTGAATTTGATTGGCTGACCAATAATTCAAAAAAGATAGGAAAAGAAATCTATGGAAAACCACTCCAATCAGAAGAGGATCTTCAAAAATTTAAAAATCCTCAACTAATTATTTTGGTTGCAAATGAAGAAGAACAGAATGCTATTCTTCAAATTTTATCGGAGAAAGAAATAAAGGATTATTTCTTCTTTTGTTAATAGCGTTTATTTCGTCCGTTATTATTTCTTGAATTACCGCCGTTTCGATTTTGATTACGTCCTCCTCTGTTTCCGCCGCCGCCTCTGTAATTTCCTCCTCCTCCTCTCTTATCTTGTGTTGGTCTTCCTGGGCCACCAAAACCTTCTGGCAAAGGCATCAATCTAATTTTTTGTTCGATCAGTTTTTCGATGGCATCCATTTTTCTTTTGTCTTTTGAACTTACCAAAGTCAAAGCCATTCCTTTTGTATCCGCACGAGCAGTTCGACCAATTCTATGAACATAATCTGCTGGTTCTCTTGGCACATCAACATTGATAACCAAGTCGATTCCTTTGACATCAATACCTCTCGAAAGAATATCTGTCGCTACTAAAACCTTGAGCGTTCCATTTTTATATTGACGCAGAACTTCCTCACGTTTGTCTTGAGATTGGTCGGAATGAATTTCTTCAACGGCCATTTTTATCTCTCTAAGTTCGGCTGCTACTCTTTTACAACCAAGTTTTGTGGAAGAGAAAATGAGTACTAATTTATCCTTTTGAGAATACAATAGATTTCGAACTAACTTAGCTTTTTTCTCATCCTCAACTTCATATTTTGCTTGTAAAATCCCAGCGGCTGGTTTAGCAATTGCTAAATTTATTTGAATTGGATTTTTCAAAATAGATAAAGAAAACTTTCGAATATTGGGCGCCATCGTGGCAGAGAACATCAAGTTTTGTCTTTTTGCTGGAAGGTGACTAACGATTTCTTTGATGTCGCTAATGAATCCCATGTCCAACATTCTATCCGCCTCATCTAAAATGAAAAACTCTAATTTATCCGTTTTCACATAACCCATTTGGAGGTGGGCTTTGAGACGTCCTGGCGTTGCAACTACTATATTCGCTCCTTTGGTTAAAGCCTTTTTTTCTTGTTCAAAAGACTTACCGTCTCTTCCCCCATAAATTGGAATGGAACTAACATTACAAAAATAAGCCAAACCCATTATCTGTTGATCAATCTGAATT
>CALHBQ010000314.1 GCA_937930815.1 uncultured Saprospiraceae bacterium
GACAAACAAAAAATCCCATGCTCCAAAAGAAGCACGGGACTCACCGGGTGATTTACTTACGGTGATTTCAAAACCAGTTTAAATTTAAAACAGTCGATATTTAATATCTACTCTATAATTACAGTTGCTTTCGCAAAAGAAGTTTCTGACCTTAGATTTAGTATATATGTGCCAACTCGCAAATCGGTTACATTTAGGTTAATCTGAGTTTGATTTACTTTTTGATTTTTAACGATTTTTCCATCAATAGAAACCATCGTCAACTGTACATCCAAACCATTCATTGATGCTGGAATATCGATATTCAACACATCCGTTGTTGGGTTTGGAGAAACGGTCATTGGAATCGTTTCCAAATCTCTTACAGAACTTAAGCTTGGTAATAAAACAGCATCAATCACATGCACTACCCCATTTAGTGTGCGGATGTCTGCAACCGTAACTTTTGCATTATTAATCAAAACACCATCAGCATCAATCGAAACAGTAATTTCCTGACCATTCACAGTCATTGCCATCTGGCCATCGCTCAAGTCAGTTGAAAGTACTTCAGCCCCCAAAACATGGTAAGTTAATACCTTAGCTAAATCACCTGTTGGATCCATCAATAGTGCCTCAACAGTTCCTGCTGGCAATGCCGCAAATGCAGCATCTGTTGGTGCAAAAACAGTTAAGTCAGCAGTTAAGTCAGATAGCGTTGGAACTAATCCAGCAGCAATCACAGCCGCTTCTAAAGTCTCATGAACTGGGCTGTTAATAACAACATCTGCAACGGTTCGACTTGGTGGTACAAGTACTGCATCCAATACATGTACTACTCCATTTAAAGTTCGAATATCTGCTACGGTTACCATCGCATTATTAATCATTACTCCATTCGCGTCAATTGAAACATTGATTCCTTGACCTAAAAGTGTATTGGCCATCATTCCGTTCATCAAATCAGTCGAAAGCACTTCTCCACCCACAACATGATAAAGCAATACTTTAGCTAAATTACCAGTAGGGTCAGCCAACAAACCGTCTAATAAACCAGGAGGCAATGCTGCAAACGCATCATCTGTTGGTGCAAAAACTGTCAAATTCGCATCTGGGTCAGATAGAGCTGGTGCCAAACCTGCCGCAACTACTGCAGTTTCTAAAGTCGTATGTACAGGACTATTAATAACGACATCCGCCACTGTGGATGAAGGCGGTAACATTACCGCATCCAATACATGTACTACTCCATTGAAAGTTCGAATATCTGAAATTACAACTTTCGCATCATTAATAAATACGCCATCGGCATTGATGCTAACGTTGATTCCTTGACCTAATAAAGTGGCAGCCATTTGACCATCGCTCAAATCACTTGAAAGCACTTCGCCACCAACTACGTGGTACAATAATATTTTTGCTAAGTCACCTGTTGGGTCCATCAATAATGCATCAACTGTTCCTGCTGGCAATGCCGCAAATGCATCATCTGTTGGTGCAAAAACGGTAAATGGGCCATCACCTTGAAGTGCTGGGACCAAGCCTGCTGCGGTAACTGCTGCTTCCAATGTTGTATGAACTGGACTATTTACAACTACGTCAACTACAGTGGATGCTGGTGGCAAAATGACTGCATCCAATACGTGCACTACTCCATTCGAAGCATCCAAATCAACTACCGAAATTTTTGCACCATTGATAAAAGCACCATCTGCATTTAGCGTCACAGTGATTCCCTGACCCAAAAGTGTCGTGGCAGTTTGGCCATCTGATAAATCACCAGAAAAGACCTCCGCTCCCAATACATGGTAAAGCAAAATCTTCGCTAAATTTCCAGTTGGATCCAATAATAATTGGTCAACTGTTCCAGCAGGTAATGCGGCAAAAGCTGCGTCTGTTGGTGCGAAAACCGTGAAATTTCCAGGTGAATTTAAAACGCCATCCAACTCCGCTGCAATTACTGCTGCTTCTAAAGTTGTGTGATCTGGACTATTGACAACGATTTCTGTTATCGTTTGCGCTGTCGCGAAAAAGGATATTAAAACGAATACTAATGCGTAAATAAATTTTTGCATAACAATGGTGTTTAAAATTGGGCAATTGCTCAATTTTTGGTTAGAAAATAGCTCCCAACGCACAGTCGGATGACAACCGAAAGTTGGAAAGGCTTACCTAAAAAATAAGATGTTTACTTTTCTCTTAAAAAGAACTTTTTAGTTCTAAAGAGAGATACTGGCGGTCAATTACTGTTTTGTAATTATCTTGTTCAAAAACAGGGTTAATGCCTCTTGAAAAATCATATAATAAATTCAGCTGAAATCTATTTGTCAATTGGTAATTGATACCCGCACCTGCCCGCAAATCAAAAAATGAATTTTGAATATCTGGATTTGCAAACGTTTGCGAACTTTCATCAAATACTATCGCACTGTGATGCGTATCGATATTTTTAATTTCATTCGAAATTTTTGAAACATAATTGTACCCTACCCCTGCTTTCACAAACGGCGTTATCGTTTTCTTTTTTCCGAAAGGATAAAAACCCAATTCCGCCGGCACATTGATATTTGTGATATTATGATTCGAATGAAAATCTACTTTTAATGCTACCTCATCTGATCCGATATCAATATTTCTATTGAGAACGAAACTAGCCGCTGTCAGCCCGTAAGGTGTCGCTAATATGCTTTCGTAATCATTCGTATTTGGGATGACCTCTCCTGTTGGATCATAATCTAAATCCGAATTATGACCAGATCCAACTTTTACTTTTTCAAGTCGAACACCTGATTTCAATTCAAAATATTTACCTAATTGCGCTGCTCCTAAAATAGCTGCCTGCCATCCAAAATCATCTGTAGGATAAAAATCAAATGGCGATAAATCGTTGGTGTATTGATCACTGATTCTATGTTTCCAATAAACTGCTCCAGCATTGAAACCAATCGAAAATATTTTCGGAAGTTTGATTGGCTCGACCTTATTTTCAATATTATAAAAGGAAAAAGATGGCGTTGTATTATTTTCTAATTCCAATTTTAAAAAAGGCAAAAATTTCAAATTATCTAATTCTTCCTTTTTATAAATAGTGTTCAAATTTGCCGTGTGAGGAAAATTATTACTCATGTTCGTCTGAGCAATATTCGTGTGGTCTGAGTAGTCAATATTTGTTTGGATAAAGGTTTGTGGTTCCTCTACCTTATAAAGGATAGTATTTTTTGAACTTTCCGAAATTTGCTCTTCTACCCTACCCTGTTGAACTTCATTATCAAAAATTTCATTTTCTTTCGGAGCGATGACTGCTAATTGAGAATCAACAACTGCTCCTTCAATTTTACGAATCTCACTCGTTAGTCCAGCTGTTTTCCCATTCTTAAATATAACCAAAATGGAAAACAGTAAAATCAATGAAATAATCACACCTATTGATACCCACCAAAGTAGTTTTCGGTCAGGTTTCTCCTCAATATGAGGTTCTATTCCTTCCCAAACCGAGTCGTCAGGCACACCCCAATCTGCGATTGGTTTGTCACTCCCGTTGAAGCGATTTTTCCATATGTCGTCGAATCTATCCATGATCTTGATTCAAAACTTGGTGGAGGTTAACAATTTTTTTTTGTAATAAAAGTCTCGCCTTCATCAATTGAGTTTTGGAGGTACTTGGCGAAATATTCAGCACCTCTGCAATTTCTTTATGACTGTAACCATCAATCACATACATGTTGAAAACGGTTTTATAACCATCTGGCAGCTGTTGGATTAAGGCTAACATTTCTTTCAATGACAAATCAGATAAAACATCATCGGCTGTTGACTCCACTTTCTCGGCCTCTGACAAACTAACTGAATAAAGGGTCTTTTTTCGGAGGTCCATTAGACAAGTATTGATGGCTACTCTTTTTGCCCAAGACTCAAATGCGCCTCGCGAAATATCAAACTGCTTAAGATTCTTAAAGATACTAATAAAGGACTCTTGTAAATAATCTTGCGCTTGACTCTTATCTCTCGCATACCGCAAACAAACCAAGAACAACGAGTTCTTGTGTGCATCATAAAGTAAATGGGCAGCTCTTTTGTTGCCGTCCATTACAGCTTTGATGAGTTCGATATTTTCTTCGCGGTTTTTCAAAATAAGATGTCTGTTTGATTGTAATATGCAGGTAGTTTCAAAAGGGTTGCCTGGAGTTGAAAAAAAATTATTTCAAAACAGCGAAGGTGAAACTACATATTGAACAAATGGTTCATTCGTAATGCGGAGCGTTGCTCCGCAATGATTTTGAAAAAATCAAAAATGACATTATTAGAAAACTAAAATTGTAAATAAAGATAATGCCTACTGAAAATTTCTCGATAGGTGTTTTTCATTTTGCTCAAGCGGCATTCGCGGAGCAACGCTCCACGTTACGTAAGGCGGTACGATGTTACAATACCACTCCCCTATCCTACTATGTTATTAAAAAAATAAAAAATGAATTTTCATATTAAAAATAGAATGTGTAAATTGCAGCCTGCTTACTGCAAAAAACTGCAAATGCAGTAACATTACACATAAGTTCATCAATAGCATCATTTCAATAGATTATGATTTTATCAATAACCAACTTAAAAGGCGGCTGCGGGAAAACAACATTGGCCACTAATATTGCAGTCGGAATGGCGCATGCTGGCAAAACTGTTTGCCTGATTGATACCGATTTGGGACAAGCCTCTTCTTTGGAATGGGCAGGCATACGTGGCGAGCAAAAACCTCACATTCAGGTGATGGGTAAAAAACTGGCTCAGATCACGACGGATGCAAATGAATTAGCCAAATCATTTGATATCGTCCTGATTGACGGTGCCCCTCAATTGGAGGAATTGGCCGATAGAACGATTCTGGCGAGCGATGTCATCATTATTCCTACGAAGCCGAGTCTCCAAGATTTGCGTAGCACAGAGGAGTTCTTAAAGCGTTTTAGAAAAGTAAAAGCTTTGAAGCAAGCATCTGGTATGGATGTAACCGCTTTCGTGGTTATCAATGAAGCCAATACAAATACCAATATTTACAAAGACATCAAAGAAACAATTGAGCAGTTGGACGAAGAATTGATTCACATTATCAATGACCGAACGGCTTATCGTGATGCTTTCGCATATGGCTTGGGCGTCGTCGAATACGATGACCGAAAGGCAAAGAAAGAAATGCAAGAGTTAACCCAAAATATTTTAAGTAAAATACAGTAATTTTACTGCAACAGGCTGCAATTGCAGTAAATTCACACATAAAACATACGATATCATGGCAAAGAGACAAAGACCTAAAATCGGATTAAAGAAAGAAACCAAGGATGCTGTTTCGAAACAAGAAGCATTACTTCAAAAGCTTAAAGCAGAAAAATCTACCCCTGCTGCGCCTCCTCCTCCCCCAACTCCAGTTAAAAAGAAACTACGATTCACAATGGACTTGCCCGTTGAATTGCATCAAGAGATTAGCGCAAGGCTTGAAGAATCTGGCCAAACGATGAAGGGTTATTTTCTTTCTCTTGCTAAAAAAGATTTAAGAAGTTAAACATAAAACAAACTGCAAATTACTGCAAGTGCAGTAATTTGCAGTTAATTTTATGTGTGAGGCATTTTGAACATTGAAACTCCTTTTCATTTCCTACTGCCAGCGTTAACAGATTCGTTTTACAAAAAGCGAATTATTCACTTCTTCTTCTCTTGCCTTTTAAATCGATATAAACTAATTTAAGCCGTTTTAAGCACTTCAAATCTCAAAACGCAGATTGTGTCGTGACTTCAATAAAATTGTTTCAAAATCCTTTTAAAGGATGTTTTGAAGTAATATTAGTTTTAATTTTTTGCTGGATATTTTACCAATTCAAAACGATATTGTTTTCAGATGTCAGTTCTACTTCATTTCTAAATCGCATTTTTGAAACACCCAATACGAACTTCGAGCGCAGCCGAGAAGTGTCAAAGTGGAATCCTGATCTTTGCTCGTCACTTCTCGACTTCGCTCGACGTTCACGTTATGATTTGAATTGGAATTTATTCCTTCCAAATAAAAACATACTTAATATGCAGTAACTTGCAGTAGCAATACTGCACGTTAAGTGTCCATTCTAAAGTAGTTTTAATGAGTTAGGTATTAATTGATACCTAATAACTTGGAGTTATGAATCCGATTCTTTTTGCTTTCGCCCTTTCAGGGCTTCCAGACTTTTACAATTAGAATCCGTTGGGCTTCGCCCAACACTGTTCGATGTTAGCCTTATCAGGCTATTACGTGGAGTGTGAAAATTCTAAATAGATATTGAGTATTCACTGCACGTGCAGTAAAGTAACTGCATATCACTGCATATGCAGTTTTTATTACTTGTAAGCAAATTGAGATCGAGCCAAAATGTGTTGGCTGAGCGAAGTCGAAGCCAACAGAAAGTAGAAATTAATCTTTGCTCATTTAATTCAAATTGAGATGAACAAGGGAAATAACGAAAGAAGGGGTTGACTCTGCTACAATAAGGTTTTTAATATCTATTCTTCGAAAAAGCTTATCCGTGCCACCATTCAATTGATTCACGTCAACTTGCTTTAAGTATAACCATTTTGGAACATTCGATACTTAATCAGTTTAATCTGACTCATGAACCTCAATTACTAAAATATACTCTTCCATTTTGGTTATAGTTGGCACTATACAAACTGCACCTTACTGCATTTGCAGTAATCATACTGTAAACCACACAGGTATTCACCAAAAAGTAATAAAACTGGCGGGTGAAAGGGTAGGGGAGAAGTAACTTGAATATTGATTCGATAGCTTTTCTTCCAAAATGGTTATAGTTCGTAATTCTATTTTAGCTTGAAATTGGCATAAAGCATTTGAATCCCTCTAAAAAAAGCTGAATCGCTTAAGAATTCTTGTTTTCAATTAAAATGCAATCAACACCAACCTTTTCTATTGTTGATCTTTTTTATCCTTTTAAAGGTTTTAATTCTTTTAGGCAACTCAAAACTATTTAAAATAAAAGGTTTTCGAATTTAATTATAACCAATTTAGAATCAAGTATAACTTTAATAGAAAGAAGTATAACGATTTTGGAAAGTTTCTATAACCAAATTAGAATGAATTATAACTTATTTGGAACAGACTGCTCTTCCAAAATGGTTATAGTTTGCCAAATTAGTTATAGTTAGGGGTGCGTTTTTTCCAAATTAGTTATACTTTGCAATTAGTTACCCGCAAAGTTCCATTTTGGGTATAGTTTAGAAGATTTTTATAAATACAACTTCTTCAACTGATGTCGAGAAAACGCACACACAAAAATAAAGGCATCAAACTTATTAAAAAATCGAATCAATTAATTGAATCGAGGTATAAGTTTGATATTTGGGAAACACGAGTTTTCCTTTCGGTTCTCTCCAATATCCGCAAGTCGGATGATGATTTTACAGTTTATCGTATATGGTATAAGGATGTGATCAAGACTTTCGGATTGAAGTCAGGCCAGTCTTATGAGTTTTTGAGAACTGCAGCACGTGGCTTGATGCGAAAGGTATTTTACGTTTCAGATGATGTGGATGGACACAAACGAGAAACGGAATATCATATAATAAGGACAGTCAACTATTTGGCGGAAGGAGAGAAGGGCGGAGACAACCAGGAATACCTTGACATTACAATTGACCCAGAAATGAAACCATTGCTTTTGCAGTTGGGACAAAAATACACCGCTTATGATTTGCGAAATGTCATAAAATTAGGTGCGTATCACGTGCGGATTTATGAGTTGCTAAAACAGTATCAAACAATTGGTCATCGGAAGTTAGAAATCGATGCCATCAAAACGATGCTTGAAATCACAACAGAGTATCCGCTTTTTGGAAACTTTTATCAAAAAGTAATTAAGCCATCGGTCAAAGCAATCAACAAACATACTGACTTAACTATAACCAAATTGGAAAAGCTCAAAACGGGTAGAAAAGTAACTGCCTTGTATTTTGAGTTTCATCAAAAATCTGGTTCTGAATTGAAGTTGGCAAGAGGGGAGGGGATTCAGCAACAATTGCCTTTGGCTGCGGCAGGGCAGGGCAGCATGGCTCCCAAAAGTGAATCGGAACGCGATCGTTTATTTTCTTTGTTTCACGAAACAGTGGTTAAACAATTTGGCGTAACGCCATCTACTTTTTTGGATTTGTTGAGAACACATACAGAGTCGCAAGTGCATCAAGCAATCAGAGTTACGCGTCGTGCAAATTTCAATCAAGAAATAAAAACAACGGTTTCTCGGTTTTTCGTTACTGCACTCAAAAAAGGATACACTGATGTAAAGGAAGAGGCGTTAAAGAAAAAGGAAACGCAGGAGCAAAAAGAAACTATTGTTCGTCAAAAAGAAGCTATCGAATCTGAAAAAGAAGCAAGCATCAATGATAAGATCAGAGAAATTGTAACTGCCGATCCTGCTATGACTGAGAAGGCCATTGCAAATGCAATGAAGCAAGAGCACGTTCGAATTATCATTTCTGAAAAAGAAAAAGGATTGGGTCGTTCTTTAGATATTGAAGATTATCGAAAAGATCCATTGCTGCGAGCCTTGGTTAAAGAAAATATCATCGAACATAACAAAGCTGCTTTCAAATCAATTTTTGAAAAGTATGATGTTAAGTTGGGAGATCTGGAAAAGAAAAATCAATCAATAGGCTAATATTAATACTCAATTGATCCAATTTTTTCGTTGGATTCATGCTCTAAAAAGAATTGCTCTCTTTCTAATAAACCTACCATTTTTATTCGTCCAGCAACGATGTTTTCTTCAACAATGGGGTAGTCGCCCAGGTGCATGAAATAGTGGAAATTTTCTTCATGAACCAACTTTGCCGTTCTAACTAATTCTTGAGTAAATCGATGGCCACCTGACATGATTTCGCTTCTATTTGGGAGTATATTTTTTTCGAACCATTCTGGGTGAAACCTGAAGTAGAAATATTCAATCTGCCCTCTATCTTTATATTCAAATGGCAGATCAGGAAATACAGTTCCTTCAACAATTCCATTTTTTCTATTCTTTCCTAAAACCATAAACCCAGATGGAACATGTAGGTCTTCATTTATTTTGAGGCTTTCAATTTTGATGACATTCGAGTTGGAGTGATCAATTTTATAGATTAGATCTAAACAGAATGAAACTACCTGATAGATTACTACGATTGTAGCAATGGCAAATATTTTCTTTTTCATAATTCTTTTGATTAATACTTAACATATCAAAAATAAGGAATTTTCTCACTTCCTACACCTCTTTCTTCCACATTGTCTCCTACCACACATTCAAAAGTTTCCTTTCTGAATAATTACTTTTTATTCTTTAAAAATTTATAAAAACAAATAATTATTCTTTAGATTCGCATTGTAATACCATAGTGTAGTATAGCACAATATGGTTAACCCTCTCTCTAAGTCAATCGTATTCGAAACCTTATTTCAAAAATCGTGATTCACGGATGATGGAAGTATTTGGAAAAATTCAGGAGTTGGAAGATGTAGCAAGTTATTCCAAGCATGACCAATTGGTACACGGAATCATCAATGCGATTAACGACAAAGTTCTTACGCAAGGCAGTATGTTACCATCGGTCAATAAGATGTGTGATGAATTAGGTTTCGCGAGTAAAACGATTGTCAAAGCCTACAAAGAATTGAAAGACCGCGGATTGGTGGAGTCCAAAAATCGACTTGGTTATTTTGTAATCAACGAAGCAACGGAGCAAACGGTAAAAGTGGCCTTGCTGCTTTACGCATTTCATCCGTTTCAGCAGACCTTTTATAATACGTTTCGATCTGCATTGGGTGAAAACATCCAAGTAGATGTATTTTTTCATCATAATAATATGGATGTTTTCGAAACGATTTTGGGAAATGTAAGAAAGCAATATGGAATGTATGTGATTGCTCCTATTCCAAATCTGAGAACAAAAGAAATCTTAAAAACGATTCCTGAGAACAAATTGCTTTTGGTCGATAGATATGAGCCGATTGGTAAATCATTTTCGCACGTGACGCAAGAGTTTGAAATTTCTACCTACATGGGGTTGAAGGATTTGGTTGAAAGTATTCGAAAGTTCGACGAGATGATTTTGTTTTTTCAACCCAACTCAGATTATCCGATTGAAGTGAAGCGTGCGTATGAGAAATTTTTATCTGACTATAATATAAAAGGAGGCATTGAAACCTCCTACGAAAAAGGGTCGATAAAAAAAGGTACCGTTTATTTTACAATTGGTGATAGTGATTTGTGGGGCATTTTGAAGGATTGCAAAGAACAAGGATTTGAAGTAGGAAAAGACATCGGCGTTTTTTCCAATAATGACGGTCCGGTGAAAGAAATTATTTGTGGAGGTATTACGACCCTATCAACAGATTTTGCATTGATGGCACAAAAAGCAGCCGAATATGTTTTGAATCGCGAAAAAGTCGAAGTTGTCATCCCTACCGTTTTAACAAGAAGAATATCACTGTAACGCAGATTGGCAATCTGCGATGATTTGGAACAAATCAAAGTACACGTATAAATAGCAATAAATAAAGAATGTCCGATTTTCATAATCGCCCATTTTTCAAAAAAAAAACACTAAAAAAATAACCTGCTTCTCGGATCAGGAGAAACAGGCTAAACATTATTAATTAACTTAATAAAACGTAAAATTACGATGATCTTGACTTACTCTCAAATCCGAGAGCGGTTTTTATATAACCGTAACGGATTCGCCAAGGCTCGGAAAGCACTAATGCTTTCATTAACGGTGCTAATTGGTGCTGCTTTTATGTTCATCGGAACCTCGGCAACTGCCGCTCCATCCGATGATATTACACTTTTAGAAATGGGACCACAACCAGTTTCGGGTGTCGTCAAAGACGCCTCAGGAGAAACACTTATTGGGGTGAGTATCTTAGTAAAAGGTACTTCTACTGGTACAGTAACGGACATTGATGGTTCCTATTCTTTAACGGTTCCTGATGGATCTAACACATTGGTTTTTTCATATACCGGTTACGAAACGGTAGAAATCAATGTCGATGGTCGAACTAACATTGACGTAATCCTCGGCGAGGATTCTGAAATTTTGGACGAAGTAGTCGTCATTGGTTACGGTACGGTAAAGAAAAGTAACTTGACTGGAGCAGTGGCTTCTATCGGAGGGGAGGAATTGACTTCAGTAGTAGTAGGTAATCCAACTTCTGCTTTACAAGGGAAAATTTCTGGTGTGCAAGTTGAAAACAATGGTGGTGCGCCGGGTGGAGACGCGAATGTTTTCATTCGTGGTATTTCTTCGTTGACTAACTCGTTTCCACTTTATGTGATTGATGGAACATTTGCCGACAATATGAATTTTGTAAACCCTAAAGACATCGACAGAATTGAGGTTTTGAAAGATGCTTCTGCTGCTGCAATTTACGGTTCGCGTGCTGCGAATGGAGTAGTGATCATTTCTACCAAAAGAGGAAATGAAGGTGGTGCTCCAAAGGTTAGCTTGGACATTCGTTCAGGTGTGGAGTCACCTGACAATATGCTGGAATTTTTGAACGGTTCTGAATTTGTGGCTTATCGCCAACAGCGTGATGCCAACGACGGTCTCACTTCTGTCATCAAAGACGAAGGTGTCAGCACGGATTGGCAAGACCTTTCTTTGAATGCAGGACAGATTCATGACTATGGTTTGTCTATCTCTGGTGGTGGCGAAAATTCAAAATACTTTATCTCAGGAAATTACTTCTGGCAAGATGGTATTTTGGTTGCTTCTGGTTATGATCGAGCAAACTTGAGAGCAAATACAGAGTTTACTTTAGGAAAATTGAAAGTGCAACAATCACTCGGAATAGCTCAAACGAATACCGAAACCAACAGTTGGTTTGGTCGTGATGGTTCTTCGTCTGCACCAATTTTGCGCGAAAGCGCTCCTGAGAATGATGGTGGTTTTGAAGCGCCTCAAGTTGCGAAGCACGGATTTGCAGGTTTGAATAAATATGGTTTGGCTTCTTTGGATGATCACGAAGAACGTAATTTTGACCTTTTCGGAAACTTGAATTTCTCTTACGAAATCATGGATGGTTTGACCGCGAAGTTAAACTTCGGAGCTGATTACTTGAACACCAATAATTACTCTTTCCGACCTACCTTCTTCATGAGTACGGATGATGCGGTGGACAACGTAAATCAGTTAAACGATTTGACGGAGTTGAACTCCAATACACTCCTCACACTTGTTGAACCTACATTGAGCTATGGCTCTGATTTTGGCGTAAGTCGAATTGACGCAGTCGTTGGTTATACGCAGCAAAAAATTGATTTCCGCTCTTCTGGCGTTTATGTTCAAGGACTTCCGAACAATGATATTCGCGTAATTGGTGCAGCTGATCCGACCAATGTAGCGGCAACTTATGGAGTCAATAATGTCAGCGGTTTGCAATCGTATTTCGGACGTGTGAATTATGGATATGACGATAAATATTTGGTTTCTGCAACGATGAGACAAGATGCTTCTTCTAAATTTGCTCCGGATTACAGAGTGGGTTATTTCCCTTCAGCTTCTGTAGCTTGGAAAGTTTCGAGCGAAGATTTCTGGGCATCGAGCATGGTCAATAAATTCAAAGTACGTGCAGGTTACGGTCAGTTGGGAGCACAAAATATCCCCGATTACGCTTACCAAAACGTATTTAACTTGACTTCTCCAACTTCTGTCAACAATGAATTGGTGCAAGGATATGCGCAAACTTCATTGGCTTTGGAAGATTTGAAATGGGAGACTGCAACGACGACTAACGTAGGAGTTGATGTAGGAATGTGGGAAGATAAATTGACCTTCTCCGCTGAATATTACAACAAAGATGTTTCTGACGTATTGGTTGGAGTGGCATTGCCTCCGAGTGTTGGTTTCGGTTTGCCGGTTATACAAAACGTTGGTAGTATCAATAATAAAGGTTTCGAATTTGAAGCATTGTACCGTAACAGAGGCGCGTTCAACTGGAATGTAGGCGTGAATCTTTCAACCTTCAATTCTACCATTACTTCATTGCCTAACCCAATTGTCGGACCTTCAATTTCTGAAGATTTGGCTCGGGCGAATCGTTTTATCGAAGGCGAAGCACCTGGTGTTTATTGGGGGTATGAAATCGAAGGCGTTTATGCAGACGAAGATGCTATCGCCAGCGATCCTAATACTGCGAATGATCAAGCTCGTAGAGACGTACTTCAACCGGGTGATTTCATCAGAAAAGATATCAACGGTGACGGTATGATTAATGGTGATGACAATACTATTTTGGGAGATCCTACTCCTGATTTTATATACGGTATCAACTTGTCAGGTGATTACAAAGGGTTAGATTTCGGCTTGTTCTTCCAAGGAACACAAGGCAACGAAATTTATAATGCGACAAAATATTACAACATTTTCTGGGCAGATGACAACAAATTGACTGATGTCAAAAATGCTTGGACTCCAAGTAATACCAATACAGATGTTCCGCGTGCAACGACTTCTGACGAAGCTCAAAATGGCGCACCTTCATCTTATTTTGTAGAAGATGGTTCTTACTTCCGTTTGAGAACTGCTGAAATCGGCTATACTTTGGACATGAGCAAACAAAGCTGGATGGACAATTTGAGAATCTTCGTTTCTGCTCAAAACTTATTGACAATCACTGGCTATACTGGTTACAACCCAGATATTTCTTCTGTAAATGGAGGCCGTTCGGCACCACCTGCATTTTTCGGTGCACCTGCTAATTTGAACCCGTTATTGGGTCGTGGTTTGGACGTACGTGCTTATCCGAACTCAAGAACAATCATGTTTGGTGTTCAAGCAGGATTTTAGTAGAACCCAAAACTTGTTTGGGTTAAAAAAAGCCGTTTTGACGAAAGTCACCTTTCGCCTTTCGGCTAAATTTTTAAAAGAATTTTAAATAATATAAAAATGAAAATATTTTCAAATTACCTATTCGCAGCACTTCTTGTAGTAGCTATGTTGATTCCAACAAGTTGCTCCGACGATCTGCTCGATCAGGTAAACTCAAATACGGTTTCTACCGGAACATTCTGGAGAAACGCCGATGATGCTCGTTTGGCAGTCAACGGCATGTATCACCCGATCACCAATACTTTTTTCTGGGGTCGAATTGTACACACCGGCGCAATGTTGCGTTCAGACGTTTTCAACGTTCGTCCGTTTGGGCCGAATACTGCCATGTCCACTTTCCAAGGTGAAGCAGGAGCAGCACGTTGGTCAGCTGAGATTTGGCAAGAGCCTTTCAAAGCGGCTTTTAGAGCAAATTCAATTTTAGAAAATGTAAATGAATCAAATGTACCTGACGCAGCTGAGCGAAATGGTATTTTGGGACAAGCATATTTCATGCGGGCATTTTCTTACTGGTATTTGGTCAATCTTTACGGCGGAGTGCCATTGGTAACAAAATCACCAGAAACGGATGAGGAATTTTTCGCACCACGAGCATCGGCAGATCAAGTTTGGGATCAAATCATTGCTGATTTAACAGCAGCGGAAGCAGCACTTCCTGCATCATGGGAAGGCAACGACATCGGTCGCCCGACAAGTGGTTCGGCTTTAGGATTGAGAGGGAAATCTCACCTTTACCGAGGCAATTACGCAGATGCAGCATCCGATTTTGTGAAATTGGTAGGAACCAATCGTTATTCTTTATTGCCAGCAGATCGTTACCATGAAAATTTCGATGCAACAAACGAAAACAACGAAGAGTCAGTTTTCGAATTGCAATATTTAGGTGTTGACGCATTTGCATGGGGTGTTGATATTCCAGGCGTTGGTACAATGGGGAACTTCCACATTGATTACGCGCCTCCCTCAAAATCTCCTGACCTTAGTCACTACGTCAATTCATGGGTGAAAAATTTGTTTGAAGCAAATGGTGAAACAGTTCGCCGTGATCAAACTTTGGCTTATGATTATCCAGGATCAACCGGATATGGTGGAACAGAATTTTTGACAGATTTCGCAGATGATATTCAATTAGCAACTGATGACGGCATGGAGCCAATTTTTACAAGAAAGTATGCAGGTATGGATATCGGCGTCAGAGATGACGTAGATTTCTTGGGTACAAATGTTGGGAATAACTGGAGAATCATCCGTTATGCAGACATCCTTTTGATGCATGCGGAAGCGTTGAACGAGCAGGGAATGCCTGATCAAGCAATGCCTTTCGTCAACATGGTTCGCGAGCGAGCAGGCGTAACGCCGTTGGGTTCAGGTATGAGTCAAGCGGACATGCGTCAAGCGATTATCGACGAGCGTGTTTTGGAATTGACTGGCGAAAGCCACCGTTTCTTCGACCTTGTTCGTTGGGGCTTGGCAGATGAGTATATGGGCGCGACTTCATTGCATGGCGACCACCCGAAATCATTGTCAGGCGGTGTTTTTCAAACAAATAAACACGAATTGCTCTGGATTCCTACTTCTGAGATTGATGCCAATCCAGAAGTAACTCAGAATCCTGGTTATTAAATTAGTTAGTAAGTTAGAAGTTGAATGTTCAATATTTGAACATTTGACTTCTACTAATACTTGTTTTTCATAATTTTAGTGAGAGTATGTAAAACCCTTTCATGGAAAAAAAACTCCACAGAAAGGGTTTTACTTTTTTTTCTAATTGGTATTAATCTTTCGATGATTCTTAAACAACTTCTTTAAAAAAAAATGGCAAAGCGTTACTTGTCTCTCCCGAAGTAAATTCGGGACAAGCTCTTTGGAGGGAGATTCCGCAGCAGCGGAAGAGGTAAGAATTTGCCCTATTTGTATTTTTTCGAAATCGTCAAAGATTTATTTTATTAAAATGTCCAACAATCCACCGACATTATTGCTGGTTCAAAAAATTGGTCTTTTGCTTATAGCAAGCCTTCTTCTTCATGCCTGCCAACCAACGACGGTGGATTCCACAAAGCCCTTTCGATTAGTCTCCTCACAAGAGTCAAATATTGACTTTACAAACACTATAACAGAAACCGAAGATTTCAACATCCTTAACTTCCACTACATCTACAATGGCGGTGGAGTAGGGGTCGGTGATTTTGATAAAAACGGCTTACAAGATCTCGTTTTTACAGGTAATGAAACTTCATCAAAATTATACCTCAACCAAGGAAACCTAAGATTTACCGTCAATTCAAATTTTCAAACGGAAGGCTGGGTTACAGGCGTCTCAATTGTCGATATTAACGCAGATGGATGGGATGACATCTACCTTAGCCTCGGTGGTTTGGATTGCGACGGAAACTGTAAAAATCAACTCCACATCAATCAAGGTCTGAATGAAAAAGGTATTCCCACTTTCGTGGAAAAAGCGGCGGAGTATGGTCTCGATGATGGACTTTATACCCAACAAACTGCCTTTTTCGATTATGATAATGATGGAGATTTAGATGCCTACCTTTTACATAATGTAATCGACCCTCGTGATAAAAATGCCCCTTCCTATAAAAAATCAATTAACGAAAAATCAAAAGACCAACTACTCATCAATCAAAATGGCAAATACGTTGATGCCTCTGAAGAAATGGGCATCACCCACCGTGGTTATGGTTTAGGCATTACGATCAATGATTTCAACAATGATAATTTGCCTGACATTTATGTTGCCAATGATTTCCTTTCTGATGATTTGATGTATTTCAATTTAGGTACTAAAAATGGAAAATCACTTGGATTCGAAGAAGTGAGCCAACAATATTTAAAACATCAATCCTATAATAGTATGGGCGTTGATGTAGCCGATATCAATGCGGATTGCCAACCCGATATTTTTGTTTTGGACATGATGCCCGAATATCATGAGCGTCAAAAAACGATGTTGGGTTTTATGAATTACGATAAGTTTTTGATGACCTTGAGACAAGGATATGCTCCTCAATTTATTCGAAATACCTTACAAGTTCACAATGGATTTTTGGGTGAAAAATTATTGCCTTTTAGTGAAGTCGGCTACCTGTCAGGTGTTTATCAAACAGATTGGAGTTGGACACCTTTGTTGGCAGATTTTGACAATGACGGCGACCGAGATATTTACGTAACCAACGGCTATGGCAAAGACATCACCAATCTCGACTTCATCAATTTTAGTCAAAAATTAAATACTGGTTTTGGTACAAAAAAGGATTTAATGAAACGCCTTTTTGAAGCCATTCAAGAAATGGAAGATGTCAAAGTCGCCAATTACTTTTTTGAAAACGAGGGCAATTTGAAATTCAAAAATCAATCAGGAAGTTGGGCCGATAAAATACCTTCCATTTCAAATGGAGCCGTTTATGTAGATTTGGATAACGACGGAGATCTCGACATCGTAATCAATAATATTAATGAAGAAGCCTTCCTCTTAGAAAATCGTTTACCTCAAAATAATTACTTAAAAGTTCAACTAAAAGGAACTCAAAAAAATCCATCAGGTATCGGTTCAAAAATCAAAATTTGGACAAATGGAAAAGCCCAAATACATTATCAATCTCCTGTGAGAGGTTATCTTTCAACGGTAACATCAATCGCTCATTTTGGATTGGGTGAGAATGAAAAAATTGATTCTTTAGAAGTCATCTGGTCAAATGGATTGGTAGAAAAGCAAACAAATATCGAAGCAAATCAAACTTTGATTTTAAATATTGAAAACGCCAAAACAGATGCGTCAGATTTTCAAAATCTGGCACATCTCACACCAAGCCTTTTCAAGGAAACAAATCTCTTCGACTACACCCACAAAGAAAATCACTATCAAGATTACGACGCGCAGCCGTTATTACTGCATCAACATTCCCGACAAGGGCCTTGCCTCGCTGTTGCAAACGTGGACGGACAGCCGGGCGATGAAATTTTTATTGGTGGCGCAAAAGGATTCGCAGGAAAAATGTTTTATGAAAGTAAAAACGGAAAATGGCAAAGCACCGATCTCCCTGATAAAGAGAAAGAAGACACCGGCGCTACCTTTTTCGATTATGATAATGATGGCGATTTGGATTTGTATGTGGTGAGTGGAGGCAGTGAATTTGCAGTCAACCATAATAAGGGTAAGGGCGAAGATTTAAGGGATCGAATTTATCTAAATGATGGGCGAGGAAATTTCTCAAAAGCAGAAATTCCAAATCTTCCTAAAACAAGTGGCGGCTGTGTCGTAGCCAACGATTACGACCAAAATGGAGATGTGAATTTATTTATTGGAGGGGAAGTAACACCTCGTAAATTTCCAAAAAATCCAAGAAGTTCACTATTGGTAAAATTCATGGATAAGACGGTAGATTATGCTGACAAATTAGCTAATCCGTTGGCTAATAATGGAATGGTTTCCGATGCCATTTGGGTTGATTTTGATAATGATAAAAAAACAGATTTAGTAACAGTAGGAGCGTGGTCAACAATCAACTTTTATAGAAACAAAGGGGGGAGCTTTCTCGATTTTCAAACTGCCAACCGCCAACTGTCGACTGGTCTCTGGAACTGCATCGAAGCAGCTGATTTTGATAACGACGGCGACCTTGATTTCATGGTAGGCAACCTCGGTGAGAACTCCCGTTTGCACGCAAGTGCTGAAGAACCGATGACCCTTTTCACAGGTGATTTGGATGAAAATGGCAGCCCTGATCCGCTTATTGGTCAATTTTATAAAAACAAAAAAGGCGACCGAAAATCTTACCCAATCCATGCGCGCGATGACATCACCGGACAATTGGTGAAGATGAAAAAGAAATATGTAAAGTATAGTGATTTTGCAGCAGCTACATTCACAGATTTGGTTGGAGATGATCCAAAAAAACAAATTCAAATCACAAATCTTCAATCTAGTTATTTAGAAAATTTGGGTGATGGGAATTTTGATATTAGGCCATTGCCCAAAGCTGCTCAAATGGCTCCAATTCAAAACATCTTAGCCGATGATTTTGATGGAGATGGAAATATGGATGCGCTTTTAATCGGCAACGATTTTACGGCCGAAAAGAATGGCGGATGGTATGATGCTTTTAACGGATTATTCCTTCGTGGAAAAGGTGATGGAATTTTCGAATCTATCCCAACTTCCGAGAGTGGATTCTTTGTCGAAGGGGATGGAAGAGATTTAGCTAAATTGACAACTCGAAAGGGCAAGCGCATCATTGCAGCGAGCCAAAATTCAGGTAAATTGAAATTCTTTGAATATTAAATGACGACTATTTTAAAAATAAAAACCACTCCAAATTTCTACTTGCGAATACTTTCCGCAAGTGGGTGGGCTGTGCCGTTTTTTATTTTTTGTGGCTGTCAAAATGATAAAGAACCTCAACTTTTTCGATTGCTTTCACCTGAAGAATCAGGTATAGATTTCAAAAACGAAATCATCGAAAACGATACCCACAACATCTTAAATTTCATGAATCTCTACACTGGTTCAGGTGTCGGAATCGGAGATTTTAATAAAGATGGATTGCCCGATATTTTCTTCGGAGGAAATATGGAAAGTAGCCGTTTGTATCTCAACTTAGGTGATTTGAAATTTCGAGATATTACCAAGGAAGCTGACGTCTCTACTGACCGATGGATTACCGGAGTTGCCGTTGCAGATGTCAACACAGATGGTTGGAATGACATTTATTTATGCGTCTCTGGAAATGCGAGTGTTGAGCAGCGAAAGAACTTATTGTTCATCAATAATCAAGATGACACATTTACTGAAAGTGCTGAATTATACGGCCTTGCTGATACCTCTCAATGCACCCACGCCAACTTTTTTGACTATGACAAAGATGGCGATTTAGACCTTTTTGTAATTGTAAATCCAACCAATTATTCGTTAAATAATGTCAACAATATTCGCAAGAAAAAGGTCAATGGAGAAGCGGCCAGTACAGACAAATTGTATCGAAATGATAATGGTAAATACATCGATGTTTCCCGCGAGTCTGGCATCCTAATAGAAGGATATTCCCTCAGCCTAAACACCTCCGACCTCAACAACGACGGTTGGCCAGACATCTATGTGACCAATGATTTTCTGACCAATGACATCATTTACATCAACAATCAAGACGGCACTTTTACCAATCGAGCAGCCGATATGTTGAAGCATACCAGCTTCGCCAGCATGGGGATGGATGTGGCAGATATCAATAATGATGGCCTGCCCGAAATCTATGTCGCCGATATGTTCCCCGAAGATAACTACCGCGAAAAGATGATTATGCCGGGCGGTAATTTCGACCGATTCAGATATATTTTGGAAGCGGGTTACGAGCCTCAATATTCAAGAAATACCTTACAATTAAATAACGGGGATGGCACCTTTAGTGAAATCGGACAATTGGCGGGAGTCCATAAAACAGATTGGAGTTGGAGCACTTTATTCGCCGATTTTGATAATGATGGGTGGAAAGATTTATTTATTACAAATGGTTTTCATCGCGACTTGGGCGATTTGGATTATATCAATTTTCAAAACAATAGTCCATTTGGTACGCCCGAATCTCGACGTGAGGCGCAACTCAAAAGTATCATGAAGCAACCACGAGCAGCGTTGCAGAATTATATTTTTAAAAATGAAAATGGGATAAATTTCACTAAAAAATCGAATGAGTGGGGCTTTGATAAAAAGACTTGTTCTCATGGTGCCGCTTATGCTGATTTGGATTTAGATGGCGATTTGGATTTGGTCATCAATAATGTCAATGAACCAGCCATGATTTACGAAAATCGGGCAAATGCGTTGAATGAAAATCATTTTCTAAAATTAAGATTTGAGGAAACTGATGAAGTAGCGACAACTCTTTTTTATGAAAATAAAATTCAATCCGCCCAATCAAATCCATACCGAGGGTACCAATCAACAGTTGATCCGACCATACATTTTGGTTTGGGTGCTATTGAAAAAATTGATAGTTTAAAAATAGAGTGGTACGACGGAAAAATTTCAGTTTTTGAAAATTTGATAGTGGATACCACTTATGTTTTTTCATACTTACTAAACCGCAGTTCGAGCGTAGCCGAGAACAATAGCACACCGCACAACCGTTCCCTGAGCGTAGCCGAAGGGAACAAGCACGGAGATCAGTTTTCTGCTTCTGTTGACTTCGGCTCCGCTCAGCCAACGCATCGGGGTTCGACTGACCGTAGTTCGAGCGTAGCCGAGAACGGAAGCGTAGAAACTAATAATCGGTCTTTGCACATTCGTTCTAGACAGCGCTCGAACTCCATATTTGTGAAGCGCGATGCTAAGTCATTAGGACTCAACTTCAAACAAAAAGAAGACTTCCAAATAGACTTCAAAACGCAACCACTCCTCCCACATCAGCACTCGATGGCCGGGCCGTTTATGAGTAAGGGAGATATAAATGGAGATGGTTTGGAAGACTTGTACATTGGCGGTGCAGCAGGAAGTTCAGGTACTTTTTATATTCAAAAAGTAGAGGGCACTTTCGTGGAAAAACCGTTGAATCAAGACGAAGAAAAAGAGGATATGCAGTCCGCTCTTTTTGATGCAGATGACGACGGTGATTTGGATTTGTATGTGGTAAGTGGAGGCGTCATTTTTGATCGAAAGGGAAATAAAGGGGTAAAAGAAAAGTCATTTTATAAAGACCGTTTTTATGAAAATGATGGAAAAGGGAATTTTATAAAAGCGAATAAAATACCTGAAATAACTACAAGTGGCTCCTGCGTAAAACCATGTGATTTTGATCAAGATGGCGATTTGGATTTATTCATTGGAGGAAGGGTGGAGCCAGGGGAATATCCAACTTTGCCAGAAAGTTATCTCCTCGAAAATCAAGGAGGGGTTTTCAAGAACATTACTCCCGAACAACTCAAAAATATCGGTATGACCACCGACGCAATTTGGACAGATTGTGATAATGATGGCGATAAAGATTTGATGTTAGTAGGCGAATTTATGGCCATCACAATTTTCAAAAATGAAGGTGCATCTCAAACTCTCAATTTCTCAATTTCTCAATCTCTTTCTTCGGGTTGGTGGAATTGCGTAGCCGCAGGTGACTTCGACAAAGACGGAGACGAAGATTACCTTGTCGGAAATTTGGGATTGAATTCAAACCTAAAAGCATCACCTCAAGAACCCGTTTGCGTGTACGCCAATGACTTTGATAAAAACGGAACGCTCGACCCCGTGTTTTGTCATTTTATAGAAGGTGTCGAATATCCCCTACATTCGCGTGATGAATTGATTTCGCAGATTCCGCCCATTAAGGTGCGTTTCAATAAATACAAGAAATATGCTTCAGCATCGTTTGATGAAGTTTTTCGTTCGGCGGAAAAAGAAGGAATGCAAGTTTTGAGCGCAGAAAGATTCGAGTCGAGTTATATTGAAAATTTGGGTGGCGGCAAGTTCGAAATTCATGATTTGCCAATTGAAATGCAATTTGCCCCAATCAATGATTTTTTGGTAGATGATTTTAATAATGATGGAAATTTGGATGCCTTGGCAGTTGG
>CALHBQ010000315.1 GCA_937930815.1 uncultured Saprospiraceae bacterium
CAATATCACTTGGATAGATGCAGCAGATGAAAATCTCCCAATCGTCGGTTCAAAATCAAGAATACTTTACGCAGATGCGGAAGGCCGTATGAAAATCGCCAAAGCATTCAATGATGCGATTGCAGATGGCAGCTTGTCTGCGCCAGTCGTTTTAGGACGTGATCATCATGATGTCTCAGGTACAGATTCCCCTTTTCGGGAAACGGCGAATATTTACGATGGCTCTCGTTTTACAGCGGACATGGCGATTCATAATGTGATTGGTGATAGTTTCCGAGGCGCGACTTGGGTGAGCATCCACAACGGCGGTGGCGTTGGTTGGGGAGAAGTTATCAACGGTGGTTTCGGTATGGTCATCGACGGTACTGCTGACTCTGAACGACGCCTCAAAGCCATGCTTTTTTGGGATGTAAATAATGGCATCGCTCGTCGCTCATGGGCGCGTAACAAAGAAGCAATGGATACCATCAAACGCGCAATGGATGTTTATCCAGAGATGCAGGTGACGGTTCCTAATTTGGTGGAGGATGATTTGTTAGAGGATTTGGTTTAAATTTGCAGTATGAACCTTTCAAAAGTAATTTTCTGGGACACAGATTACGATTCTATAGATTGGGACAAGAAGGCGCGATATGTCATTGCACGTGTAATGATGTACGGCACTATTGATGATTGGAATGCAATCAAAGCTTATTATGGTAGGGAGATAATAAAAAAGGAGATGCTCCAAGAACGTTATCTGGATAATAAAACTCTGAGTTTTTTGAGTTTGATTTTAAATATTCCAAAAGAAGAATTTAGATGCTACAAAATGGCTCAATCCTCCCCGAGACACTGGGGCTCTTAAAATCTTTAATGGCCAAACCCGTCTTAAAAGATTTTAATTTAGCTGGCGGAACTTCATTAGCACTTCAAATAGGTCACCGCCTTTCTGTAGATTTAGATTTTTTTAGGTTTCAAACTACAACGGTTAACCAAAGATCGATCGGCGAACTTTATACTTTTAATAAGGTGCTCACATCTTAGTGTGAAAATTTCTACAATGGAAGAAATTGATAATGAAATCAAAGGCTATTTGAAAGAGGATTATAATATGCCTGTGTAAAAGATAATATTCTAAAAATAGAAAGCTATCTTCATATACGTTTTTACAAATTTACACTACTGAATATATACAAACTTGTATATTAAATATTTTATACGTAGTTTTGCGTCAAAATATTTAATATATGAATAACATTACAGGGCCACCAGTTGAAGGCGACGACTTTTTCAATAGAGAAAAAGAATTAGACTATGGATGGAAACATATCCAAAAAGGCAACTCTTTAATCCTAACCTCACCTCGTAGAGTTGGAAAAACTTCATTTGCAAAAAAGCTTTTATCCATTGCTGAGGCAGAAAAATGGAATGTTTTAGAAATCAACTTGGAAGAAATAACTTCTGAAGAAGCTTTCGTAAGGCTTTTTGTAGAAAAACTTGAAAGCCAAAACTGGTGGACAATACTAAAAAAAGGTTCCGCAGAAAAAATAGAAATGCTTTTGTCGAGTATCAAGACTTCATTTGAATATGAAGGAGTAAAAGGCTCCATAGAATGGCAAAAAGAAAAGGAAAGTGTTTACGACAAGTTAAAGCAATTACTTGATCATACAGAAAACACCCTCATAATGATAGATGAGGTAACGATTTTGCTAAATAGCTATTTGAAAGATGGAGAAGAAGGAATGAAAAATGTCGTTTATTTTTTGAATTGGCTCCGTAGCTTTAGACAAGTTTCAAAAACCAAAATCAGGTGGATTTTCTGTAGCTCCATTGGACTTGAAAATTTTGCCAATTTCCACAATCTGAGTTATACTTTAAATGATGTAACACCTTACCCACTTGGCGCATTCAATAAAGAAACAAGCACTCGATTTTTAGAAAAATTAGCATCAGGAGGAACCTTGGAATTGCCAACTGAAATCAAAGAGAAAATGATTTCAAAATTGGGGTGGCTACTTCCATATTTCATCCAAATCCTTTTTTACAAAGTAAATTATTTGGTTGAGGTAAATCAAATGGATTTGTCCGAGGAGACGATAGATAAAGCTTATGAATTATTAATAGACGAAAACTATCTCAACACTTGGGATGAAAGACTAACCGATTATCGAACAGATGAAGAATATGCTCGATTGCTGCTTAAACGGCTTTGCAAGAATCAAAAAGGCGAAAGTCGTTCGCTCTTAATTGCTGGGCTACACTCTAAACTACCTGATTCAGATAAAGCGGAACAATTAACAGCCAAACTTCTCAAAATGCTTATCAATGATGGTTATTTGATAGAAGACTCAGGCAAGTATTTATTTCGCTCTCCTCTCCTTAGAGATTTTTGGTTTAATCGTTTTGTAAAATAAAGAATATGACTCCAGTATCCATTGGTCAGTTGGCTCTATATAATCCACAACGCATCAGCGATGAATTAGCAGAAAAGCTATTCATCATTAGAAGAAGGATTTTTTCGCTTTTAATGAAAAAAATCTCTGACGAGAAAAACAACAGCATTCCGCAACATCATATTATCATTGGTCTGCGAGGCATGGGAAAATCTACTTTATTGAAAAGAATTGAAGTAGAATTGAGAAGCGAAAAGTATCGAGACAAGTTTGTTCCGCTGCTTCCTCCAGAAGAGCAGTATAATATATCAAACTTGGGAGAGTTTTGGCTAAACAGCTTGGATGCACTGGCAAACACCCTTGAACTTGAAAATAATAAGAAAATAACTACTCAAATTGATAATGAAATCAAAAAATTAGAGTCAATCCGAGAACCAGAGAAAGCAGCAAGAGAAACATTCAATTTTTTTAAGAGCATATCCAAAGAATTGGGAAGACGCCCTGTTTTACTAATTGATAATTTGAACTTAATATTTGACAGATTTTCAAAACCAGAGCAACACACCTTACGTGCATGGCTAATGCAAAACGGCGCCCCAATTTTAATTGGAGCAAGTGCAATTACGATAGACGACACCTTGAATTATGATGCACCTTTTTATGATGCTTTTCAGCAACACTACATTAAGAAGTTGACTTTTGGAGAGTCTATGAAAATTTTGACACATTTGGCAAAAATCACTAATTCAGAGGAAATGCTCCCTGAAATGAATAAAAAATCAGGAAGACTAAGAACTATTCATCATCTGACTGGAGGAAACCCACGAACTGCCGTTTTACTTTTTAGATTTATTGCTAAAGGTTTTTCCCCTGAATTAAAAGATGATTTGGATGCGATGTTAGACGAAATCACCCCACTGTACAAGCATAGATTCGAATCCCTATCTCTCGCACAGCAAAAAATACTGGATGCGATTGCTCTACATTGGGACCCAATTAGCTTACCTGATTTGCGGCAAGCCACTCGACTTGAAAACAACCAACTTTCACCTCAACTAAAACGACTTTATGAATCAGGTTGGGTAGATAAATTAAATGCTTATCAAACCAAAGGCCATGCTTACCAGATGAGTGAACGGTTTTTTAATATTTGGTTTCTGATGCGTCGAAGTAGTAGGCGGCAAAAACGTGCATTGATGTCGTTGTCTAAATTTTTAGAATGTTTCTATGGAGAGAAGCTATCTGAATTGGCCAAAAGCCGAATAACTTCTGAATCTTTACATGCAGATGATATTACACTAAATTTAGCTATGGCTGATGCCTTAGCCGATCACTCGATTGCACAGCAACTAAGAGAAAAAAGTTATCTTGACATAGAAAAATTAGGCGAAAAAAATCCTGATATTTTGGAATTATTCGATCTACCAAACAGAGAACTAAAAGAACAAAATTTAATTTCAGAAATAAATATTGCGTTAGAAAGAAAAGATTTTTCAAAAGTTGAAAATAAATTAGACGAGTTAAATTCTTCTTCAAAAACTCAACAACATTGTAATGAAATCTGGCATAGCTTAGCTCATTTATATGAAAAAAACAAGGAATTTGAAAAAGCCGAAAATGCTTTTAAAAAATCAATAAATTTAAACAAAAAAGGAGATACTGCTTGGAAATGCTTAGGGGATTTATACCATGATAAATTAAAGCAATATAATAAAGCAGAAGATGCATACCATAAAGCTATTCAGGTTGATCAAAATGACGTGGCTATAGGATGGTATAAACTCGGAAGATTATATAGAAATAGTTTAGGAAAATATGAAGCAGCAGAAGAAGCGTATCTTAAAGCAATTCAGGTTGATCATAAATATGCATATCCTTTTACCGGTTTAGGTAATCTATATCAATTTGAATTTGATAGATATGAAGAAGCAGAAAGAGCATATCTCAAAGCGATCCAAATTGACGAAAAGTATGCAACTCCGTGGATTAGGCTTGGCAACTTATATCATTATAAATTAGACCGATTTAATGAAGCAGAAGAAGCATATCGCAAAGCAATTCAAATTAATGAAAAGGACGCATATATATGGAATTCACTTGGGAACCTTTACCAGTATGAATTAGGCCAATTTAAGGAAGCAGAAAGAGCATATCTCAAAGCGACCCAAATTGATGAAAAATATACTTACGCATGGTATTCACTCGGAAATCTTTATCAAGATAAATTAGACCGATATGTAGAAGCAGAAGAAGCATATCTCAAAGCATCTCAAATTGATGAAAATCATGTATATACAATGAATTCACTTGGAAACTTATATCAATACAAATTAGACCGATATGTAGAAGCAGAAGAAGCATATCTCAAAGCATCTCAAATTGATGAAAAAATCATCTCGTGGAATTCACTTGGAAATCTCTACCAAGACTACCTAAAAAAATATGATAGGGCCAAAGAAGCATACTCTAAGGCAATTGAAAATGATGATACTTCTGCTTCGTACAATTTAGTTTTCTTGTATAGAGATAAACTAAACAAAAACAAAAAGGCCAAAGAGGTTTTCAAGAAAATAATTTTTGACCAAGATATTGCAGACAGTCACTTTTTGAATGAAGCCTTATTTTCTCTTTATGACAAAAATGCAGGTATCGCCCAAGCATTTTTACAAAAAGCATTCGATAAAATAGACGGAAAACTTCCTTCAAACACAGAAGACGACTGGATACGGTTTGCCTGCGTAGTTCGCAAACTACACTATACTGATTGGCTATTAGAAGTAATGGAGGAAACAGGCCAAGATATTGAACTATCTCCCTATTACACTGCTATTAAGGCACTCAATGAAAAAGATACAGAGGGATATTTATTGAGTAGAGCTGTTGAGATAAGAGAACCAGCGATACAAATTATTGAAATGATAAAACGTTTCAAATAATCTAATAAAATCAAAAACTCCCTAACATTTTAGCGAAGAGGATTGAATGCTTTTTTTGGCTTCCTTTTCGCACTTAACAGTGTAGTTCAGGACTTTTTAAAAAGACTTTTTCATTATAACCTAAAGTCTTTTATAAATTGCGCCTTGAAATTTAAATAAATCAGTGAAGAAGATATAGGCTCAACGCCCGCTCCTCTCACCTCACTCCTTTAAAAAATACATACTTATGAATCCAGAATGTGCAAATTTGGCTAAGAAGGTAGCCCACTATAAAGAAATACTAAAAAATACAGAGTCTTACCGTAAAGCATGGCCGAAGCTCAAAAAATCTATCAAAAAACAATTAGCAGGCGTTTG